>JBDKIR010000448.1:0-13238 GCA_039797035.1 Pseudomonadota bacterium
ATGCCTGGGGCGATGCGGTGCTGCATGCCGGCATTGCGCGGCTGGTTGTTTCAGACATTCCACAGCATCTGGCGCCGGAAGATGCGGCCTATTTCGTGCCGGATCGGGAAAAGCGCTTCGGCATGAAGCTGGAAGCCGTAACGGCGGATCGTGCGGAGCGCGTGAAGGGTTTTCGCGATAGCCTGATGACGTTGCGCATCGCCCTGCGTTCAGCACCGTTTCTGCACGGCGAAGCGCCCGGCTATGCGGATATGATTGTGTTCGGCGGTTTCCAATGGGCGCGCTGCGTCAGCGCCTTCCCGCTGCTTGCAAAGGATGATGCGGTTTATGCGTGGCGGGAAAGGATGCTGGATGCCTATGGCGGCATCGCACGCGCCGCGCCGGCCTTCGCGGAAGCCTGACCCCTTCACCTTTTCGCTTGAACGGCGGCGCGCTTCGCGCTTGGCTTGTGGGCATCGCCGCGATCCAGAAGCCAGGAGGCCGCCATGCCCGCATCCACCCTGATCCGCAACGCTGCCTGGACCGCTGAATGGCATGCAGCGGCCGGCCAGCATTTCTATGGCCAGGGTAGGGATGTGCTGCTGACCAATGGCCGCATTGCCGCGATTACACCGCATGACCCCAATAAAGCGCCGCCTGCGGGCGCTGAGGTGATTGATGGCAGCAAATTGCTGGTCATGCCTGGGCTCATCAATATCCATACCCACCCAACAACAGAATCCGCTGGGCGCGGTGTGCGTGAAGATCATGGCGTGCCGGAACAGCAAATGACCGGCCTGTTTGAACGCCTGCAAGCCTTCAAGCTGGATCAGCAAGGCCAGGCTGCGGCGATGCGCCTTGCCTATGCCGAGTTGATGTCAGCTGGTGTCACCAGCGTGGTGGATTTGTCGCCGCCCTTTCCATCCTGGATTTCGATCATGGCGGAAAGTGGCCTGCGGGGCTGGGCGGGGGCAGGCTATGCCGCCGCGCGTTGGGGCATGGAAGCGCCACAAAGCGTGACCTGGATGTGGAACCGGGAAGATGCGCGGCGCCAATTCGACGCTGCCAAGCAATTCATGAAGGACGCCGAGGCTGATCCCTCCGGCCGTCTGACCGGCATCGTCTTCCCCGCCCAGATTGACACGGTGGAGGAGGAGATGCTGCGCGAAAGCATCGCCTATGCTGCCGAAACAGGGCGGCCCTTCACCACTCATATTTCTCAATCCGTGGTGGAAGTGCGGGAGATTATTCGCCGCCATGGCATCACGCCCATTCAATGGGCGGCCGATATTGGCCTGCTGACACCGCGCAGCATTCTGGGCCATGCGATCTTCGTTGATGAACATATCTCAATCGGCTGGCATACGGCGAAGGATATCGGGCTGATTGCTGACACAGGTGCGACGGTTGCGCATTGCCCTTCGCCCTTTGCGCGGTATGGGGAGCATTTGCGCCATTTCGGCAAATATCGCGCGCGTGGCATCAATATGGGTTTTGGCACGGATTGCGCGCCGCATAATCTGATTGAGGAAATGCGCCTTGCCATCATTCTGGCGCGCAATGCCTGCCGCGACATTGCCGCCGCTGATACCGGCAGTGTTTTCCATGCGGCGACTGTCGGTGGCGCAGATGCATTGGGGCGGCGTGATCTTGGCCGCCTGCATCACGGCGCTGCAGCCGATATCGTGCTGGTCGATTTGGCGCATCCGCTGATGACGCCGCCGCGTGATCCCTTGCGTGCGCTGGTCTTCCATGCCGCTGACCGCGCCGTGAAGCGCGTGCTGGTGGGCGGTGAGACGATTTACGCCGATGGCAAACCCACCAAGCTGAATGTGACAGACGCTGCCGGCATTCTGGCTGAAAGCCAGGCCAAGATGCTGCGCGATTCAGTCGGGCGTGATTACCGGGGACGGAGCGGCGATGAAATCGCGCCGATCAGCCTGCCGTTGCACTGAATTTTACTGCACCACCGCGATTTGTTGCGGGTCTATCCGCAGCCAAAGTTTGCTGCCGACAGAATAGGCGTTGAGCGGGGGGGCGGCGGCGCGCAGGCGAAGTGCCGCACCTTCCGGGCGCAGCACATAATCCCAAGCCTCACCCAAATAGGTGCGTTCCAGCACTTCCACCGGCATGGTCAGCGCATGGGTGTCCCTTGCTGGTTCCATCAGATGCAGACTCATGGCCTGTGGGCGAAGGGAAAGCAGCACATCGCCTGAAGCGCCCGGCGCAAGCCCTGCTGCTGCCGCGGGGCCAAGTGATAGGCCGCCAAGTAGCAAGGCGCCATCTTCCACACGCGCTTCCAGCAAATTGGTGCGCCCGACAAAGCCCGCGACAAAACGGGTGCGTGGCTTGGTGTAGAGCAAATGCGGCGCATCTACCTGTTCGATCTTGCCGGCATTCATCACCGCAATACGGTCCGATGTCGCCATGGCTTCCGCCTGATCATGCGTCACATAGACCGTGGTGATGCGGAATTCATCATGCAGGCGACGGATTTCGAAGCGCATTTCTTCCCGCAGATTGGCATCCAGATTGGATAGCGGTTCATCCAGCAGCAGCACGGCGGGCTTCACCACAATGGCGCGGGCAAGCGCCACGCGTTGCTGCTGGCCACCTGAAAGCTCCGCCGGGTAGCGGGCCGCAAGGTGGCCCATTTTCACCACATCCAGAATCTCAGCGACGCGGCGCTTGATTTCATCGCTGGGCAATTTGCGGAGCGTCAGGCCGAAGCCGACATTCTCGGCCACTGTCATATTCGGCCAAATGGCGTAGGATTGGAAAATCATGGACATGCCGCGGCGTTCCGGCGGCAGCACGGCACCGGGGGCGGAAAGCACCTTGCCATCCACCGCGATGGTGCCGGCATTGGGTTCCACAAAGCCCGCAATCATGCGCAGCGTCGTGGTCTTGCCGCAGCCAGATGGGCCAAGCAGGGACAGGAATTCGCCTTCTTCCAAGGTCAGATCAATGGCATCCACCACGGTGTTCTTGCCATAGGCCTTGGTCAGGCCAGAAAGGGTCAGGCGCGGCATTTCAATCCCTCCGCAGCATGAAATCGCGGCCGACAAGCTTCATGCCGATGCCGACAAAGACCATGGTGATCACCAGCAATATGCCGCCAAAGGCGGAGACCAATTCGAAATTGCCCTGCTCACTCAGGTCATAGAGCAGGACAGACATGGTGCGTGTACGCGGCCCCACCAGGAAGATCGCGGCCGATAATTCGCGTGAGGCGACAATAAAAACGATCAGCCAGCCACCAAGCAGGGATGTCTTCAACAAAGGCGCTGTGATGCGGCGGATGGTCTGTAGCCGCCCACTGCCCAGGATGCGCGCGGCTTCTTCCATTTCCGGGTGTACCGCGCGGATGGAAGCTTGTGCATTGGCATAAGCAATCGGCAGAAAGCGCGCGGTGAAGGCCAGAATGATGAGCAAAGCGCTACCGTAAAGCATCAGCGGCGGGCCGGCATAGGCAGCGTAAAAACCAATCGCCATGACAATGCCGGGAATGACGAAAGGCGCCATGGCAAGGAACGCCAAGCCATCAGCAAAGCGGATCAGGCGGCGAACGACGATATAGGCCACAAGCAGTGCCAGGATCAGGGCCAAAGCGGCCGAAGCAGCAGAGAACCAAATGGTATTCCAGACAGATTGCAGCGCCATATCATGTTCAAACAGCAGCATCCGGTAATTGCGGAGCGTCAGATTATCCAAAGAAAAACCGCGCCCCCAGGCTTTGGCGAAGGAGGCTTGCAGCAATACAAGTAAGGGCTTCAGCACCGCCAGCAACGCCACACCTAGGCACCAGGCGAACAACACCCAGCGCCATGGGCCAAGCTTGATCTGCCGCCTTTCGCCGCCCTTTCCGGTTTGCGAAACGAAGCCCTTGCGGGACAGCAGTAGCTTCTGCACACCAATCAGCGCCACTGTGATCAGCAGTAGCGGAATGGAATAGGCCGCTGCCACTTCCACCCGCACCGGGTCTTCAAAAAACTGCCAAAGCTGCGTGGTCACCACATTGATGCGTGCGGGGATGCCGATAATGGCTGGTGTGCCGAAAAGCGCAATGGTCTCCAGAAAAATCAGAATGAAGCCACCCAGGATGGAAGGCCATACCAAGGGCAGCGTCACCTTGCGCATGGTCGTCCAGGTGCCGGCGCCCATGATATTCGCCGCATCCTCCATTTCGGAGGAAATCAGATCCAGCGCGGATTTGACGAAAATGAAAACCAGCGGGAAGGAATGCAGCGCAATCACAAAGGCAAGTCCGCCGAAGGTATAGACATTCATCAGCGGATCCTGCGCACCCGTCACGGCACGCCAGACCTGATTGATCCAGCCGGAATTGGGACCTGCCAACAAAATCCAGCCAATGGCACCAAGATAGGGCGGCATCACAAAGGCGGCCAGCACCATGGCCCAAGTGAAACCCTTGCCCGGCATATCGGTACGCGAAACCGCCCAAGCCATGGGCACGGCAATGATGGTGGAAATCGCCGCACTCAACAGCCCAAGCAGCAGGGAATTGCGCAAGGCATCGAGGTAGCGCTGCCGACCATAAGCCGTTGCGTAATTCATCAGCGTGAAGTCGCCGGTATCCTGTTCCTCAAAGCTGATCAGCAGCATTTTGAGGAGCGGGGCCGCCACCAGGAATACCAGCCCCGCAACCAGCACGACCCAAAGCAGGGTGACCGGTTCCAGCATGCGGAGCCGCGCCAGAAACCCCGCGCGTGGCCCAGTCATCACAGCAGCGCCTTCAGCCATGAAAAATATCAGACGCCGAAGGTTTCGCGCCAGGCATCGCGCACTTCGGGCACGCCTTTTTCGGCATCTTCAATCGAGGGCGCCAGCATTTTTACCTGATCCAGCGGGCGGGAACCTTCCGGCGGCGGTACATCCGGGCGGATGCTTTCATTGAATAGCTGGCGAATGGCGGTCGAAAGCCCGATCCCTGTCTGAAATTCCATGAACAGCTTGGCGGCATTTGGATGCGGCGCATTGCGGATGATGGCGGAGGGCGAGAGCGCTGCCAGTACGCCTTCCTCCGGATAAATCAGCTTGAGCGGATTGCCGCGCGACATGCTGAACAGGGTGGAAGCGGAAGGCACAGCAACACCAACGCCGCGTTCCCCGGCATTCATGGTGGTGACCGGATCGATCGAGGATCGCCCGATTTGAGGCTTGTTACGTTCCAGCTGCTTGAAATAATCCCAGGTATAAAGCCGGCGCATTTCCATGGCCCATAGTCCGATGGCGCCGCTGAAGCCGGGATGGCCAACCGCAAGCTTGTCCTTCCATTTCGGGTCAAGCAGGTCCTTCCAGGATTTTGGCGCATCCGCTTCTGATACCATGCGCGTATTATGCGCGATAAGATAAATGCCCAGGAAGCTGGATTGATAGTAATTATCGGGATCCGCTACCCGCAAATCGGGCAGCAGCCCGTCGGCATTTTTCGGGCGGAATTGCATCAGGCGGTTCTGCCGCTTCAATTGAACGTAATGCCCGCCATTGGTGGAAGACAGCACGTCACATTGCGCAACCCCGGCACGCAGATCCTGCGAAAGGCGCTGGAAGGCCACTTGGGACGTGCTGCGCACCACATTGCAGCGCACACCCGGGTAGCGTTCATTGAACGCGCGGCCAGCGGCTTCCGAAGCCTCGGCGCTATATTGGCCGGAATACCAGGTGATCTCACCTTCGCGTTTGGCGGCTTCGTAAAGCGCCCGCTCATGCTCGGGCATCGGGCCTTGGGCGAAGGCCTTGCTTGTGGCGGCGGCCCAAGCGCCCAGCGCCAGCATTCCACGGCGGTTGATCATCATCATGTGCTGCTTCCTCCCGATCCAGGCTCGCTCCCAAACTGGTCCGGCCTTATTCTTGCGGGAAGCTTGCCACCCTCCACGGGGGCTGTAAACCATAGCGAAACACAGGAGGAACCCCATGACCTTGCTTGATCGTATTGGTGTCGATGTTGGCCGCAAGCTGAAATTGGAAGACGCCATTGAATGGGCCGCGCGCAACCAAGTGCGCCATATTGATATCCAGCTGGACACTGGCGCCAATAAGGTCACTATGTTCGATGATGCGCGCTGCCGCGCTATTGTCGCCGCTGCCCGGGCCAATGGCGTGAAGCTGGCGCTGCACACGCTTTCCGCCGTCAATGTCGCTGAATATTCGCCCTTTCTGGCGGAAGCGGTCGATGCCTATCTGCGCGCCTATATTGAAGTGGCCCCAAAGCTTGAAGCCGAATGGATTGTGGTCCATGCCGGCTATCATTTCACCGCTGATGTGCCGATGCGCATGGAAGCGGGGCGGGACCGTTTGCAGCGCATGGTGCAGCATGCCGAAAAGCACGGTGCGCTTCTGTTGCTCGAAAACCTGAATGTGGAACCCCCAACGGCCGAGGTGCATTACCTGGCCCATACGCAGGAAGAATGGCGCTATTATTATGACGCCATCCATTCCCCTGCTTTTGCGCTCTCCTTTACGGCCAATCACGCGCATCTGATGCCGGATGGCGTCGCCGCCTGGGTGGCGGGCATTCCCATGGAACGGGTGCGCGAAGTGCGCTTGGCGGATTGCTGGCGCAATGGGCATGAGGAGCATCTGGTGCCCGGCAAGGGCGATTTCGATTTCGGCGATATGTTCCGCCTGATCGAAGCCCGTGGCTTCAAGGGGCATTACACCAATGCCTTTGGGTCGCTTGAAGATATGCAATGGGCGCGCGGCTATATGGTGGAAAAAGCCCGCGCCGCCGGGGTGAAGATAGACTGAAGCACCGCGGCACGGTCCTTGCTCCTGCAGCCCCGGAACAACAACTCCGGGGCTTCAAACCATGTCCATTGCTCGCTTTTCGCGCCGTGCGCTGCTGGGTGCTGGTGCGTCCGGCCTGACCTTGCCGCTGCTTCCTGAGGCGTTCAGCCCAGCTTTTGCCCAAGCCGCAGGCGAAAAAACGCTGCGCTACGGCATTTCCATGGCGGATATTCCGCAAACCACCGGTCAGCCGGATCGTGGCGCGGGTGCCTATCAATTCACCGGTTATACGCTCTATGACCCCTTGGTTGCCTGGGAAATGGATGTGGCGGACCGGCCGGGCAAGCTGGCCCCAGGCCTCGCGACCTCGTGGGAAACCGATCCCGCGGATCGCAAGCGTTGGATCTTCAAGCTGCGCCCAGGTGTGAAATTCCATGACGGATCGGACTTCGATGCCGATGCGGTGATCTGGAATTTTGAGAAGGTGCTTAATCCGCAAGCAGCGCATTTTGATAATCGTCAGGCGGCGCAGGTGCGCCCGCGCCTGCCATCGGTTGCGTCCTGGCGGAAGATTGACGCCATGACGGTGGAAGTCACCACCAAGACCGTGGACAGTATTTTTCCCTATCAGATGCTGTGGTTTTTGATTTCCTCCCCGGCGCAATATGAAAAACTCGGCCGTTCCTGGGAACGCTTTGCCATGGAACCTTCGGGCACGGGCCCCTTCCGGCTCGGGCGCTTGGTGCCGCGTGCCAGTGCCGAATTATTGCGCAATGCCGCATATTGGAACCCTGCGCGCATGGCGAAGCTGGATCGCATAGTGCTGGTCTGCGCGCCGGAAGCCGTCACGCGGTCCAATGCGTTGCTGACGGGGCAGGTGGATCTGATTGAAACGCCCGCCCCGGATATTGTGGGGCGTCTGCGCCAATCCGGTGCGCGCGTGATGGAAAACGTCACGCCCCATGTCTGGAATTACCATTTGAGCCTTTTGGAAGGGTCGCCCTGGCGCGATATTCGCCTGCGTCAGGCGGCCAATCTGGCGATTGATCGGGATGGTGTTGTGGCGCTGATGAATGGCCTCGCGAAGCCGGCGGTTGGTGTCGTTGATCCAACCTCACCCTGGTTCGGCAATCCATCCTTCAAGATCAGGCATGATCCTGCCGAGGCGCGGCGCCTGCTTGCCGCGGCGGGGTATTCCCCGCGCAATCCGCTCCGCACCAAATTCATTGTCGCCACCGGTGGTAGCGGGCAGATGCTGTCCATGCCCATCAATGAATTCATCCAGCAAAGCTGGCGCGAGGTGGGGATCGAGGTTGAATTCGTCCCGGTTGAACTGGAGGTGCTTTACACCTGCTGGCGTCAGGGGGCGGCGGGTGAATTGGCGCGGGCCAGTAATGTCACGGCCAATAATGTCGCTTATGTCACCAGTGATCCGCTTTATGCACTGATCCGCTTTTTTCATTCGAACCAGATCGCGCCCACAGGGGTGAATTGGTCCCATTACCGTGATGCGGAAATGGATCGGCTGATCGATACCGCTCTCAATACCTTTGACGCGGCGGAGGTTGATCGCCTCATGGCGAAAGTGCATGAAAAGGCGGTAAATGAGGCATTACTGGTCTTCGTGGTGCATGATACCAACCCGCGTGCGCTTGGGCGCAATGTCCGTGGCTATACCCAAGCGCAGCATTGGTTCCAGGATCTGACAACGCTTTCCTGAAACCGTCTATCTTGCCTCACCGATCATGCCGAGCAATCGGCGCTTATCGGCGATATCGCGCGCAAGGCTTGCCGCAAGCCTTGCCGCAGCGGCTTCTGGCCGGCTTGGCTGGAACATGCGGGCCGCAACCTGGCGATAGCTTTCATCCTGCACAGCTTCCAGACAGGCGGCTTCCAGCCTGCTGATGACCGCGGCGGGCGTGCCGGCGGGGGCAAAAAGCCCGCCGAAACTAGTGGGTGCTACAGGGAAACCTTGTTCCATGACGGTTGGCGCCTCTGGCAGTAGCGGGTGGCGTTCGGTGGTGAAAACGCCAAGCGTGCGCAGCCCACCACTCGCCAAAGACCCCATGACCAGGACTGCGAAATCCACACGCCCGGCGCGTAAATCCGTCACCACCGCGGGTTCACCGCGATAGGGCACATCCTGCACCTGCAAGCCTGCCGCATCGGCCAATTCAATCGCCGCCAGATGCGGGACCGAAGCGACCCCCTGATGCCCGAAGGTGAGTGTACCGGGCCGCGCCCGGGCGGCCGCGACCAAATCACCGAGTGATGTGAAGGGGCTTTCGGGCCGCACCGCGATCGCCATGGTGTTTTCGAAGCTTTGGCATACGGGCAGGAAGGAATCTGGCGTGAAGCCAACCTCCCCACGGGCGGGCAATACTGAAAGCACCACGGCCGGTATGAACAACAGGGCATGGCCATCCGGGGCGGCGCGGGCCGCTTGCGCCGTGCCAACACCCCCGGCAGCGCCATCGCGATTGACCACAATGACAGGCTGGCCAAGCCGTGGCGCCATGCCGGCTGCCAGCGCGCGCGCCAATTGGTCCGTGGTGCTACCGGCCGCATAGGGGTTCAATACCGTCACCGGCCGGTCCGGTGACCAAGGCTGCGCCGCCACGGCACTTGTCAGGCCCAAGCACATGCCTAGTGCTAAAATCCACCGCCGCATGATTTCCTCCCTTGGCCTTCATCGGGCTTTGGCCTCATTATGCGCTGAAGCAAAAGGATTGCGCCATGGCCGTTATCGCATTGGGCTATCTGGAACTGCGGGCCAGCCAATTGGATGATTGGGCGGGCTTCGGCCCGCGCCTGCTTGGGCTGATGCTCGCCGAAAAATCCGCGACTGAGATCGCCTTCCGCATGGATGATCGGCGCCAGCGCGTGATCATCAGCGCTGATCCGCATGACGGCCTCGGTGCCTTTGGCTGGGAAGTGGCGGATGCCCCGGCACTGCACGCCATGGCGGCGCGGCTGGAAGCGTCGGGGCATCGCGTGGCGCTTGGTAGTGCTGCTTTGGCCGCGCGGCGGCGCGTGGCGGAATTGATTGTAACCGCCGATCCGCTCGGCAATCGGGTGGAATTGTTTCACGGGCCGGAAGTCACAGACCAGGCCTTCATCCCCGGCCGCGCCATTTCCGGCTTTCGTACCGGCCCGCTCGGCATGGGCCATGCCGTCCTGAATGTGCCGCGCGTGGAAGATGTGCTGCCCTTCTATCGGGAAGTGCTGGGCTTCGGCCTTTCCGATTGGGTGGAAAATCCCTTCCGCGCCTATTTCATGCATGTGAATGGGCGCCATCATTCGCTGGCCTTGATCGAAAGCGGCAAGGCATCCTTGCATCATTTGATGATGGAATGCCTGAGCCTGGATGATGTCGGGCAGGGCTATGACATTGCGCTTTCGGAAGAAGGGCGCATCGGCACCACGCTTGGCCGCCATACCAATGATTGGATGACCAGTTTTTATGCCCGCACGCCGGGCGGCTTTCTGGTCGAATATGGTTGGGGCGGGCGGCATATCGAACCCGCCACTTGGCGCGCGGAACGCATGGATAGCGGGCCAAGCCTTTGGGGCCATGATCGGCATTGGGCCGGGCCGGAAGCCGTCGCCAAGGGGCGGGAAATGCGCATGGCGGCGGCGGCACGCGGCGAAAGGGCGCCAGTCCAGGTAATGCCCGGCAATCACACGCTGATGCCAGGCGCCTGCCCCTGGTGGGATGGGCTGCGCGGCGCCGCTGAATAGGCGCCATATCTTCACGGCCAATTGAGTTGCGCTGACTGCCCGTGGATGCAGAAACTGCTGCATCCGACAGGGAAGAAAGCCGTGTTATTTGATCTGGCCATGAAGCGCCTCATTCAGCATGGCACGCTGGTGGTGCGCCTGCCGCATGGTGCAAGGCGCTGCTTTCGCGGCGGCAAGGGGCCGGTGGCGGGCTTTGCCGTTGGCTCCCACGCTACCTTGCGGCGTTTGGCGCTCAACCCCGGCCTTGCTTTCGGGGAAGCCTACATGGAAGGCGATCTCTGGCCCGAGGACTGCACATTGCATGATGTGCTTGATCTTCTGTCGCGCAATCTGATGGAAGGGGGCACGCATCCCGGTGAATGGGCGATGACATGGGCGCGCTGGGCCAAAAGGCGGCTGGACCAGTTCAACCCCGCCCCCCGTGCCCGGCGCAATGTCGCGCATCATTATGATTTGAATGGTCGGCTTTATGCGCTGTTTCTGGACCGGGACCGGCAATATTCCTGTGCCTATTTCCAGACCGGTGAGGAAAGCCTGGAAGAAGCCCAGGCGGCCAAAAAGCGCCATATCGCGGCCAAGTTGAAGCTTGATCGTCCCGGGCTGGAAGTGCTCGATATTGGCTGCGGTTGGGGTGGCATGGCGATCACCCTGGCCCAGGAATGGGGGGCGCGGGTTACCGGCATTACCCTTTCCACCGAACAGCTTGCCGTGGCGCGGGCGCGTGCGGCGGAAGCAGGGCTTTCTGAGCGTGTGCGCTTTGCCTTGATGGATTACCGGGATTGGCACCAGCCGGTTGATCGGATTGTGTCGGTCGGCATGTTTGAACATGTCGGGCTGCATCACTACCCGGCCTTTTTCCGCCTGATCCGGCAGGCGCTGAAGCCGCAAGGTGTGGCGCTGATCCATGCCATTGGGCGTGCCGATGGGCCGGGCGCCACCAACCCATGGCTCGCGAAATATATTTTCCCAGTCGGCTATTCGCCCGCCTTGTCAGAGGTTTTGCCGGCGGCGGAAAAAGCCGGGCTTTTCGTCACCGATATTGAAATCCTCCGCCTGCATTACGCCAAAACCCTTGCCCATTGGCGGGCGCGCTTTGCCGGCAATCGGGACGCCATTGCCTCCCTGTATGATGAGCGTTTCTGCCGCATGTTCGAATTCTACCTTTCCGGGGCGGAACTCGCCTTTCGGCGCATGGGCCATATGAATTGGCAATTGCAGCTCACGCGGCGCCAGGAAGCCTTGCCGCTGACGCGCGACTATATGTGGCAAACCGAACGCCAGGCCGTGATGCGGGGCCTGGCCGCGGGCGGCGATATTCGCAGCTCATCCCCACCATCCCCGTAATCCCCAGCCCCCTTTGGGCCCGGATGGGTCTATAAGGGGGGCATGAACAGCTTTGATGGCGTACCAAGCCCGGCCCCAGATGGGGGTCTGTTTGGCCTTTCCCAACGCATTCCCCCGTCCAATCTGGCGGCGGAACAGGCGCTGCTGGGCGCGCTTTTGGCCAATAACAAGGCGTTTGAGCGTGTGGGCGAATACCTTGCCCCTGAACATTTCGCCGACCCCGTTCATGGCCGCATCTTCCACGCCATCAAGCGCCGGGTTGAAGCGGGGCAATTGGCCGATGCGGTGACGCTGCGCGGCGAATTTGAACATTCCGGCCTGTTGGATGAGGTCGGTGGCCCGGCCTATCTGGCGCAACTGCTCTCGGCCATGGTGGGTGTCATCAATGCCGGCGAATATGGCCAGGTCATTTATGATGCCTGGCTGCGGCGCCAATTGGTTGATTTGGGAGAGGTTGTGGTCAATCGCGCCTTTGGCGCGGAAGCCGAATTGGACGCCAAGGGGCAGGTTGAGGCCGCTGAACAGGCCTTGTTCGAATTGGCCAAGGAAGGCGGCGCTGGGGATGGCGGTTTTGTCACCTTCGAACGCGCCCTGACCGCGGCGGTGGAATTGGCGGAACGCGCCTTCACCACGCCCGGCGGTGTTTCCGGCCTGCCCAGCGGTTTGCGTGACCTTGATAGCAAGACCGGCGGCTTGCACCCTTCGGACCTTATTATCGTCGCCGGCCGGCCGGGCATGGGTAAAACCGCCCTTGCCACCAAGATTGCCTTCGGGGCCGCCAAATACATCCTGCGTGAGGCGCGCGATAAGGACCCCAACGCCGTCCCCAAGGGCGGGGTTGCGATATTTTCGCTGGAAATGAGTGCCGATCAGCTCGCCACCCGTCTGTTATCGGAAGAGGCGCGGATTTCCGGTGACCGGATCCGCCGTGGCGATATCGGCCAGCGCGATTTCGATCGTTTCCTGGAAGTCAGCCGCGAATTGGCCGCCTTGCCGCTGCATATCGATGATACGCCCGCCATCAGCATTTCCGCCCTGCGGACCCGCTGCCGGCGCTTGCAGCGCACCAAGGGGCTTAATCTGATTGTCGTCGATTACCTGCAATTGATGCGCCCGGCCGCGGGCACTCGGCCGGAAAGCCGCGTGTTGGAAATCAGCATGATCACCCAGGGGCTGAAGGCTCTGGCCAAGGAATTATCCGTGCCGGTGATTGCGCTTTCCCAGCTCTCGCGCGCGGTGGAAAGCCGGGAAGACAAACGCCCGCAGCTATCAGATTTGCGTGAATCCGGCTCCATCGAACAGGACGCGGATTCAGTCATGTTTGTCTATCGTGACGATTATTATCTGGCGCAGCGCACGCCCAAGGAATTGAGCTTCGATAGTGGCGAGAAATTCCAGGCTGCCATCGATAAATGGCAGAAGGA
>JBDKIR010000449.1:0-13930 GCA_039797035.1 Pseudomonadota bacterium
GAGGCCCCCACCAATGCGGTATCAAATATTCGCTCTGACGATAGTTTCGCTGTCACTATCTGGTTGTGCGCAGCGCTGGGTAAAGCCAGGGGCAACTGAAGGGGACTTCAAAATCGCCCAAGCGCGCTGCGAAGCAATAGGTTATCAAAAGCTTCCAACCCGCATGCATTGGATGCAGATTTCCTCAGGCTACACCACACAGGGCTATAATCGCTGCACGGGCTCGGGTGCCAATAGGCGCTGCTACTACACGCCAGGCACCTATCAACCGCCACGCTACGGTAACGTTGATCAGAACGAGCAAGCGCGCACCCGCCTTGTGGAAGCCTGCCTTTTCGAAGATGGCTGGGTGCCGGCAAGTTAACTGACCCGCAACCGCACAGGTTAAAGCCGACACAGACGAAGCCCATGCCGGCGCGCCCTTGCCCTAGCGCGGAAGGCCTGTTTCCAGGCGGGTGATCGCCGATGGGTCAAACACCACCCGCCAATACACCGCCGTGCAGCCAATTACGGGTGGCAGATTTGGATATTCGCGCTTCACGACGCGGGCCGCGATGGCGCCCTCCGATAAACCGGTGACCAAAGCGCCCAGAACCGCCCGGCTGGTGGCGGCATCGGAGCGACCCGCCCCCATATTGGACGCGAGCCCAGCAACCACGCGCTTTTCCAGCGCATGGCAAACGCCGGAGGCATCTTCATTGACCGCAGGGTAGAGCATTAGAACAACGCCAAAGGTCAGAAGCACCAGACCCGCCAGAAGTAATTTTTTCATCCAAAAGCCTCACTCATCGAATAAGGTAAATTATGGGCCGATTTTGGAAAGCAAAACAGCCCGTTGAGTTTCCGTTTTGCAGTATTCCCCAAATATTATTTGCAATCGCGACACGCGATGAATGGCAAACCGCATGATCGCGCAGGCGGAAGGTGCGGCCCCTCCGCTCTGCCAGCGCTTAGCGCGCGATCGGCGCCGCGCAGAAGCCAAGGGCCGCCCAAGCCTATGCCATGCTGATACCGGCATAATCCTTGGCAGCGATATCATTGGCCCAGGCGCGGTAGCCTGGCGCGCTGCCGGTATAGCGGGCGACGATGCGTTTCTGCTTGCCGGAAACATTGAGATTGACGCCGGTCATCCAGGAATCAACCTCCATGGAAAGCAGGCCCTTGGCCAGATCCATGACATGTTCCATCCAGCGGTCCATCGCTTCCTGTTGGGCTTCAACCCGGGTGATGCCCTTTTGCTGCGCATAGGCCAGCAAATCCGAAACCCATTCGACATTGAATTCGATCGACCGCGGAATATTACCAAGCGCCGTATGCGGCCCCAGCAGCATGAACATATTGGGGAAACGGCTTTGCAGCATGCCGACCAGCGATGTCGCGCCTTCCTGCCATATTTCCTTGAGTGTAACACCATCGGTGCCGCGGAAATCGATCCGATCAAAGGCGCCGCGTAGCGCATCAAAGCCTGTCGCATACACAATGATATCGAATTCATATTCCTCATCACTGGTCTTGATGCCGGTCGGCGTGATGCGTTCAATCGGCGTGGCCTTGCTATCAACAAGCGTCACATTGGGCTGATTGTAGCATTCGTAATAGAAGGTTTCCAAAGGCACACGGCGCGTTCCAAAGCCGTGATTTTTCGGAATGAGCATTTCCGCCACCTTCGGATCCTTCACGCGCTGGCGGATCTTATTGGCGATGAAACGGGAAATTTCCTCATTGGCGGCACGGTTGGTCAGCATGTCCTGGAAATTGCCGACCCAGATGCCGAAGCCACGCTCCGAATAGAGTTTTTCCAGGAAGGCTTCGCGTTCAGCAGCAGATACATCGAAGGTATTCTGCGGATGGGGCGTATGCAGGAAGCAGGAGAAGGTTTCCTCACAGCGCTTGAAAATCTCATCATAGCGGCTGCGAATCTCCGCCATTTCGGCTGCACTGATCTTGCCATTATGCAGCGGCGCGCACCAATTGGGCGTGCGCTGGAACACCACCAGCTGCGCGGCAGTTTTGGCGACTTCCTGAATGGTCTGCACGCCGGACGCACCGGTGCCGATCACCGCAACCCTCTTGCCGGCGAAATCCACCTTTTCCTTCGGCCATAGGCCGGTGTGAAAGGACTGCCCCTTGAAATCCTTTATCCCAGGGAAAGTCGGCATGGTGGGCGCGGACAAGGCACCGATAGCCGTGATCAGAAAGCGCGAATGGTGCTGGCTGCCATCTTCCAGCGTTACGGTCCAACTCCGCGTCGTCTCCTGCCAATGGGCGGATGCCACGCGGGCCTGAAACTGAATATCGCGCCGCAGATCGTATTTATCGGCGACCAGGTTCAGGTATTTTTCGGTTTCCGGCTGCGGCGCAAAATGCTCGGTCCAGCTCCATTCCTGCAACAGATCCTTGTCGAAGGAAAAACCATAGGAATAGCTTTCGGAATCGAAGCGGCAACCAGGGTAACGGTTCCAATACCAGGTGCCGCCCACACCAGTGCCCGCTTCAAAGACGCGCGTCTTGAAGCCTAATTCGCGCAGACGGATCAGCTGATAGAGCCCCGACATGCCCGCGCCGATGACAATGGCATCATAGGTAATGCCCGCTGCCATCTTGGGAGAGGTCATGGGTTCAGCTACTGCGCTCATGGTCACTAATCCTCCAGCTTTACGCGCCTGCACGGTGATGCTCAGGCTTTTTCTATCATCGGTGCCGCTAACGGGCGGTTCCACACCCATCATCGGCCAATCCGCCAAAAAGCCAAGGCTGAGGGCGGCTTGTTCCTGGTGCCGCGCCCATCCCGCAGGCTGCCCCTTGGGCCTGTTTGGTTCGGACACATCGACGTGAGGCAGGCTAGGCTAGCCTTGGCCGCGTGGATTGATCCAGATCATGGGTCATGACAGGCACCATGCCGCGCCCTAAGCTTCCCCCTTGCAGGAGGAAACCATGACCCAAGCCACATCCCGTATCATTCTGGTCACTGGCGCGGCCGGGGGCATTGGGCGCGCCATGGTCAGCTCCTTATTGGCGGCCGGGCACCGCATCGCGGCGCTTGATCACGATGCCAAAGGCCTGGAAGCCCTGATGGCCGCGCATGGCGGCGATGCGCGCCTTTTCCCAATCCAAGCGGATCTTGCCAGCGCGGCGGGCTGCGAGGCCGGCATGGCGGCCGCGGTGGCGCATTTCGGCAAGGTGGAAGCGGTGGTGAATAATGCGGGCATTGGCGTTTCCAGCCTGCGCCCCGATGCGGAAACCCGCTTGCCGAGCATCGAGGAACTGAATGGCGCCATCTGGGATCGGTTCTTTGCCATCAATGTCACCGCCCCCATGCTGCTGATCCGCGCCGCCCTGCCGATGATGCGCGCGGCGGGTTGGGGACGGATTATCAACAACACAACGTCTTTCCGTACCATGCTGCGGGTCTTGCCCTATGGCGCCACCAAGGCTGCGCTGGAAGCGAGTTCGGCCGTTTGGGCGACGGAGCTGGCGGCACTGGGCATTACCGTCAATGTGCTGATCCCGGGCGGCCCGACGGATACGGCCTTTATCGGCGCGGAATCCGGCTGGGCGCGCGATGCCATGTTGCAGCCCAGCATCATGGGGCCGCCTTTGGCTTGGCTTGTCTCCGATGCGGCGCAGGATTTCACCGGGCAGCGCATCATTGCCGCGCGCTGGGATGCAAGCCTGCCCGGGGCCACTGCCGCTGCGGCGGCCAGCCGGGCCATCGCCTGGCCCGAACTGGGCGCAGATGCGGTGTGGCTCAGCGCCAAAAAAGCCTAAAGCCCTTCCGCCAGATAGCGCTGCACCCGAAAGGCGGCATCGGCATTCACGGCACCATCAGGCATTTCGCGGCGCGCGAGGGAAGCGATCTGGCGTACCGTATCCATCGCCTGATGTTCCATCGCTTCTGGCGTCATGCCGCCAATATGGGGCGTGGCCAAAACATCGGCGCGGGCTGCCAGTAAAGGGTTGGGTCTTTGGTCCGGCGCGCTGCCAACATCCATGGCAGCACCGCTGAGATGCCCCGAATCAAGCGCGGCGATCAGCGCGGCCTCATCCACCAATTCCCCGCGGGAGAGATTGATGAAGCGCGCGCCGACTTTCATGGCGGCAAAGGCAGCCGCATTGAAAAGATGCCTGGTAGAGGCATCGGAAATGGCCAGGCAGACAACCATATCCGCATCGGCCAATACCTCGGTAAAGCCTGCCTGGGTGATGCGTGGGTCATCAATCTTGGCGAAGGGATCCGCGACTGCAACGCGCATGCCCAGCGCCAAGGCCACTTCGGCCAAGCGCTGACCGATGCGGCCATAGCCAATAATGCCAAGCCGCGCGGCGGAAAGCTGCAAGCCCATGCGCCCCTGCGGCAAGCGCCCGGCGCGATAGGTACCAACCATGAGGCTGACATCGCGCGCCAGATCCACCATGAAGCCCAAGCCCAGTTCCACCACCGCATCCACAAAGCCAGGGGTGGCGCGCGTTACCAAAACCCCCGCCGCGCTGGCGGCTGGCACATTGATGGTGGAAATATCCACCGCCACGCGCGAAAACGCCAAAAGCCCCGGCATGGCGGCGAAGGTTTCAGGCAGCCCCGGCGTGGCGCGATCCGCGACAATCGCATGGCAGCCACGCGCCGCTTCCGCCAAGGCCACGCCAGAAAGTACTGTATTGCCGGGATTGCGGATGACATCCGCATGTTCGGCCAAGGCCGCAAGGGCGCGGGGGCCGTAATAGCCTTCGAACATTTCCGGCGTATGGGTAAGGAATACACGAAGCTTCATGTGGATATCCCTGGCAACATGGCGACAACAAAAGCGATGAAGCGTTATCCTCCATCCTGTTTGGGTTTGCGTCAAAATTTCTGATTGACGCTGGCGTTCATGATGACCTTTGATGCTGCGATGTGGCGCTGTCTTTTGTTGTTGCTCTGCCTCGCTACTGCGCCAGCCTTGGCACAGCCACAGGCGATCACCCTCTCCGCACATCCGCAAGAGCAGGCGGCCAATGGCCCAACCACGCTGAATGGCATGCTTTGGCTGCCTGCGGGGCCTGGACCGCATGCTGCGATGGTCTTGCTGCATGGCTGCGCCGGTATGACGACGCGCACAGGCCGCCCCTTCCCACGTGATGCGGATTGGGCGCGGCGCTTATCGCAGCTTGGCTACCTCATATTGCAGGTGGATAGCCTGACACCACGCAATGAGGGCAGCCTTTGCGGCCAGGGCAGTGATCGGCGCATTCGCGTAAGCTTGGAACGCGCAAGAGATGCCTATGCCGCGCTGCTTTTCCTGCAAGCGCGCCCGGATGTACAAGCGGATCGCATTGCGCTGATGGGCTGGTCCAATGGTGGCGGAACGGTGCTTTGGACCCTGTCGCGGGATAATCGCGCGCGCCCGGCGGGGCTGCGGCATGATTTCGCCGCGGGGATCGCTTTTTATCCCGGGTGCCGCGCATTGGCGGAACAACGCAATCCTTGGCAGCCCGTGGCGCCCATCCTGCTGCTGGTAGGTGAGGCGGATGATTGGACGCCCGCGCCACCCTGCGCGACACTCGCCGCACGCAGCGATGGGCGTTTGGAAGCCCATACCTATCCCGGGGCACATCATGATTTTGATGCACCTGATACGCCGCAACGTGTGCTGCGCGGCGTTGGCGCCACAAGCAGTGGCACAGCCACCATCGGCACGCATCCCGCAGCACGCGAAGATGCCTTGCGCCGCGTACCGGAATTCCTCGCGCGCGTAATGCCGCTTCGCTAACCGCGCCAACGTGACAGCGCCAACATGCCGCCACCTGCCAGCAAGCCCCAAAAAGCGCCGCCAATGCCCAGAAACGCCACGCCAGAAGCCGCGATCAGAAAGCAGATCACTGCCGCTTCGCGATCCTTGTCATCCCGCACCGCGCCCATCAGCGCGCCAGCAAAGGAACCGAGCAGCGCGAGCCCGGCAACGGCTTCAATCAAAATCGGCGGTGCGACAGCAACCAAGCCACTCGCCATGCCGGCCGCCAAGCCGCAAGCGGTGTAGACCACCCCTGCCATGACAGCCGCGGGCCAGCGCCGCGCAGGATCAGGCCCCGCGCCATCACCGGCACACATCGCCGCCGTTATCGCTGCCAGATTCACCGCATGGCCGCCGAAGGGTGCGGCCAATAGGCTGAAGAAACCAGTGATGGAAAAAAGTGGCCCTGGATTGGGGCGGTAATTATTCGCCCCCAGTACCGCAATTCCCGGAATATTCTGTGACGCCATGGTCACGATAAATAGTGGCAGCGCCAAGCCGGTGATGGCGGTGGCGGAGAAAGCGGGCGTCACCCATTCCGGGCTGGGTGCCAAATTGCCCTGTGGCATCGGCGCCTGAAAGGCAATGATCACACCCGCAACAATCACCGCCGCTGGCACCGCCGCCAATTTATGCCAACGCCCGGCGATGATCCAGGCAGCAATGATGGCAAGCGCTGCAATGGGCGCTTCCGCCACCGCGCGCACTGGCGCCAGACACAAGCCAAATAAAATCCCTGCCAGCATGGCATTGGCGAGAGAAGCCGGAATGGCGGCAACAGCGCGGCCCAATGGCTTCCATAACCCTGCCAGGATCAACAACAAAGCGCAGATGATGAAAGCACCGACCGCTTCCGCGAAGCCGCCTGCCGGCATGATGGAAGCCGCCATCAACGCGGCCCCCGGCGTGGACCAAGCGCAGCTGATCGGCATGCGCTTCCAAAGCGAAAGCACAATGCCGCAAAGCCCCATGGCAATGGAAACCGCCATCAACCCCGACGCCGCCTGGGAAGGGCTTGCACCCATGGCCACAAAACCCTGCAGCACCACCGCGAAGGAGGAAGCAAAACCCACCATCCCCGCCAATAACCCTGCCGAAATCGCCTGCATCGGCATCAGCGTCTTTCCTTCGGTAGCCTATCCAAGGCAGCTTCAATGCTGGTGATGGCATCTGGTGTCAGGCGGCGAAAATCCCGTGCCAGCCGATTGGCCAGCGCGGTTGCCGCGGGCGAAAGCCCACCGGTTTCCAGCACCACGCGCGGGTGGGATTGCCGGGCGAGCCGCGCCAATTCTTCGGCATCATCCCAGATCAGGCCGAAAAATTCATTGACCTGATGCACAAGTCCGGCGGATGGCTGGCCGCGTCGGCCATGTTCCAGCGCGGAAAGATAAGCGGCGGAAACCTGCAAAGCCGCGGCCAAATCCTTCAGCGCCACACCGCGTTCGGCGCGCAATGCGCGCAGCCTGGCGCCGAAGGGGGTCATTTGCGCCGCCGCAGCATGAGATGCACCGCGCCCGTATTCGCCGCGTGTGGATGCGCTGCTGCCAATAATAGCCGCCGCATATCGGGCGCATTCAGCCAATGCGGCAATTCACGGCGCAGCACGCCACCTTCCGGCGATGATCCTCGCCCGGTAATGACAGCGACACAGCGCAGCCCATCCGCAAAAGCATCAAACAAAAAACGGCGCACCGCATCATGCGCTTCCTGGGCGCGACGGCCATGCAGATCAATCGTGCGTTCCGGCTTGGTGCGCCCACGGCGCAAGGCGCGCCAGCGTTTATCATCCAAGCCGGCTGGCGTTACGTTGATTTGAATGGGCGGCGGTTGCCAGGTGATGGGTGCGGCAGGCGGCAATGCCGGAACGGCTTGCGGCGCAGCAATGGCGACAGGCGCATTGGCCGGTTCAGCTTGCGGCAGTTCCCGCCCCGGCAAGGGCGCCACGCGCGTGACATAGGCCTGCCATAGGGCGCGATCCGCCGCGCTCAGCGCGCGGGCGCGGCGACGCGAAAGACTCATCCCGGCAGCGCGGCGGGGTCATCATCCACCACAATCACATGCAGCCGCCGCGGGCCATGCGCGCCCAGTTCGAGCGTTTGTTCAATATCCGCGCTGCGCGAAGGGCCAGTCACCAGCATGACATTGCGCGGCATGAAACCACCCGAAACCGGGTCCTGCCTTTCAGTGCGCAGCATATCCCAGGCATCCTCATAAGGCCCGGTAATGCGTGACGCGCGGAGCACCACAATCTCCGTCTCCGCCAGCAGATTGAGCGTGGTCGGGCGCGCGGGATCAGAAGGCAGCATCAGCGTGCCGGTTTCCGCAATGCCGGCATAGCCATGCTGGACGGAAACAAGATCACTCGCTTCGGCACGACGCGTCTCAAACTCCAGCATCGCGCGATCGGACCAGGGCATGGCCTGTAATTCCGGATGCGGTGCCATGACAAAACGTGGTGCCAGGTTCTGTTGGGAGAGATATTCCGCAACCGCGCCCGGTACATCGCGCATATCGGCCACGCGGGTGACGCTGCCGAATTCCTTTTCCACATTGGCGATGAATAGCTTGATTTGATCCGGCCGTGGCACGCGGGAGCGCGCCGGGATCAAATGGCGCGGCCGTGCCATCATGCGCGCTTCCAGCATGGCGCGTTGATCCGCCGGCAACGGCCCACGCTTCAGGCCACGACGAATGGCATTCAGGATTGCTTCCTTGCTCATCGCTCAGGCCCCACGCTTGGTTTTGGCGTAGCGGTCCATGAAGGTGCCGCCCTCCGGCACCGGCAAGTCACGCCCCTGGGTCCAGCCGCTGGCCAAGGGCAAGGACCGCAAGGCGCCCTTGCCCTGCGCCACCAGCCCAAGCGCGCTGACGGCCAGTTTCGTCGCCATGCGATATAGCGCCGGGCGCTGCGCCACATAGGCCCAAAGCCCAAGATTGCGACGCGTAGCAACCGGCGACAAATGCCGCTCAAACTCTCGTTCACGCCAATGGCGCATCATTTTCGGCAAGGGAATTTTCACCGGGCAGACCGATTCGCAGCGCCCACAGAATGTGGATGCATTGGGCAAATGCCCCGCCTTATCCACGCCAATCAGCGTTGGCGTCAGCACGCTACCCATGGGGCCAGGATAGACCCAGCCATAGGCATGCCCACCCGTCACGCCATAAACCGGGCAGTGATTCATGCAGGCGGCGCAGCGGATACAGCGCAGCATTTCCTGGAATTCCGTGCCGAACATATTGGACCGGCCATTATCAATCAGCACCACATGATATTCTTCCGGCCCGTCCAAATCCCCCGGCCGCCGGCCACCCGTGGAAAAAGTGGTGTAAACTGAAAAATCCTGCCCGGTGGCAGACCGCGCCAAAAGCCGCAGAAGCGCGCAGGCATCATTCAGCGTCGGCACCATTTTCTCGATACTGGCGAGTGCGATATGAACGCGAGGCAAGGTTTGCGTCAGATCCCCATTGCCTTCATTGGTGACAATCACGCTGCTGCCGGATTCCGCAATCAGGAAATTCGCCCCCGTGATGCCGACATCGGCCGCCAGAAAGCGATGACGCAGCTTGGTGCGCGCTTCGGTCAGGATATCGCGCCTTTCGCTGAACACACGATCCTTGGGCAGATCCGTGTGCATTTCACGGAAGGATTTCTCCCAATCCTCCCGGTTCAGGTGAAAGGCCGGCGCGATGATATGGGAAGGATGCTCACGCCGAAGCTGGATGATGTATTCGCCAAGATCGGTTTCAACCGGCTCGATCCCATGGGCTTCCAGATGGTCATTGATCCCGAGTTCCTCGGAGATCATGGATTTGCCCTTGGTGACGGTCTTCGCACCCGCCTTGCGGCAAATTTCAAGCACCGCCGCGCGGGCTTCTTCCGCGGTGGAGCACCAATGCACCTTGCCGCCCGCGGCTTCCACATTGGCGGCATAGGTTTCCAGGTAGAAATCCAGATGCGCGAGGGTGTGGTTCTTGATGTCGCGTCCGATTTCGCGCAGCTGTTCGAATTCCGGCAGGCGCGCGACCGCATCCCCCCGG
Organism: Pseudomonadota bacterium; assembly: GCA_039797035.1. Lineage (GTDB taxonomy): Bacteria > Pseudomonadota > Alphaproteobacteria > Acetobacterales > Acetobacteraceae > Neoroseomonas. The sequence continues at coordinate 9,810 of JBDKIR010000449.1, forward strand.
CGTTGCAGGAAGGCGCCCTTGGCCTTGCCCAAAGCCTTTTGCAACCCGGCATCGCCAATGGCGCGGGCGGCGTTTTCCTTGAAATTCGGCGAAGTGATCTGAACCACGGCAAAACCCTGTTCGTTTTGCGGGTAATGTAGCGCAGCCAGCGCGCTTGGTCAGGGGGGTTTGCGCCCGGCCGCCAGCTTTCCTAACCTGACCGCGATCAAATCGCGGGAGACAGCCATGGCAGGGCGCATTCGGCCAAATTCAAGGGGTTTCGCATGAATATCGCGGCTTTGCCCGCCCGCGCCGCCGCCACGCCGGGTCTGGCGCGCTGGGGGCGGGACCTGACGGCGGATGTGTTGTTCAGCGTGGGCAATGCGGCCTGGATCCTTGCCATCCATAAGGGGGTGTTGATCTCCGCCAATCCCGCCCCGCCCCTGATGCCCAGCTATGATCTGGCGATCCGCGCGGGCGCCGAGGATTTCGCGCGCTTCCTGCAAGACCCACCACCGCCCGGCTGGCATGACATTATGGGCCTCGTCCGGCTTGGGACCTTCAAGGTGGAAGGCAATGTCGCGCTGTTTATGGCGCATATCTTCTGGTTCAAGGGCGTGCTGGCCCTGCTGAGGGAGCCCCGCGCATGATCGAAGCCATTACCGGGCGCTATATGCACCTTGACCTCGAAGGCCGGGCGCATCGCTTGTATTTTGAGGAAGCGGGCCAGGGCATGCCGCTTTTGCTGCTGCACACGGCGGGCAGTGATGGCCGGCAATGGCGCGGCCTGTTGAATGATACGGAAGTGACATCGCGCTTTCGCTGCGTAACCTTTGATATGCCCTGGCACGGCAAATCCAGCCCACCCGAGGGGTGGGAAAAGGAAACCTATCAACTCACCACCGCGCGCTATACGGGCATGATCATGGCGGTGGCGCGGGCACTCGGGCTGGACCGGCCCGTGGTGATGGGGTGTTCGATTGGCGGGCGCATTGTGCTGGACCTTGCGGCCGAACATGCGGATGAATTGCGCGGCGTGATCGGCCTGCAATCAGCGGCGTTTCTTTCCCCCTATTACGACACATCCTGGCTGCATCACCCGCATGTGCATGGTGGTGAGGTCTGCGGCGGCATCGTCTCAGGTCTTATTGGCCCGCATGCGCCAGAGGCTTCGCGTTGGGAAACGCTGTGGCATTACATGCAAGGCGGGCCGGGCGTGTTTCGCGGGGATTTGCATTTCTACAAGGGCGAAGGCGATTTGCGCCCGAAGCTGGCGCGCATTGATACCAAGCGCTGCCCCGTGCATATGCTGACCGGTGATTATGATTATTCCTGCAAGCCCGAGGATACCGAGGCAACCGCCGCCGCCATCCCCGGCGCCAAGGCACAAATCATGAAGGGCCTGGGCCATTTCCCCATGAGCGAGGATTACGCCGCACTTCGCCCCTATCTGCTGCCCGTCCTGGCGGAGTTCATGGCCCGCGGGTAATCGCGGGTCACGCCGCCAGCCGGTCAATCCGATCGCGCAAGCGATACCAGCCGCCGATGATGGGCAGGAACCAATTCGGGTTGCCGCTGTAAAGCGCAACCGTCGGGAATTCCAAACCATCCAGCGCGAAGCGCTGATTGGCGGCACCGGCGATTTTCAGCGCGGCATTATGGCCAAGCCAGGTTGCCATGGCGACACCAGAGCCCTGGCAGCCGGCCGCGTAATGAATGCCATCCTGCACGCCAATATGCGGCAAAAAATCGAAGGTGAAGGCGACATTGCCCGTCCAGGCATGGGTGATTTTCACGTTGCTGAGTTCAGGAAACACCGCAGTCATAAAACTATGCAACCGCGGCGCGGCCGCTTCAGGTGCATGGGGACCAAAGCGTGCGCGCCCACCCCACAAGATACGATTGCCATAAGGTGCGGGGCGGAAATAATTCAGCACGCGCTTGGTATCACTGATCATGCGCCGGCCCGGGAAAAGCCGGTCCATCGTCTCAGCGGGCAGTTCCTCGGTCGCGATGATATAGGACGCAACCGGGATCATGCGCCGCGCGAGCCAAGGCATGGCGCTTTGGCCTTCAGGGCCGCGTGAATAGCCATTGGTCGCGACCAGCACGGCATCGGCGCGCAATTCACCGCGATTGGTTGCAACACGAACGCCACTGCCATCGGCGCGAATGCCGCTTACACGCGTATAATCCACCAGCTTCGCCCCGGCGCGTTCCGCTGCCGCTGCAAGTCCGCGCGCATATTTGCCGGGATGCAAGCTGCCCGTGGCACCGGCCTTCATCCCGCCGCGATAATGGTTTGACCCTAGTGCCTCATGCTGCCGTGATGGCGGCAGCATTTCCGTGGGTAGGCCGGTGATTTCCGCGATATAATCGGATTGCCGCGCCATCATGTCATAATGCCTGGGCGTCCAGGCCGCGACAAAACGCCCACAGCGCGTATAGTCGCAGTCAATCCCTTCCCGCGCGATGGTCTCTTCAATGAAGGGAAAGGATGCGGCGGCGGCCAGGGCGATATTGCGCGCCTGTTCTGCGCCAAGCTTTTCTGCCAGTGCGGCGCGCGCAACCTTGAGCCCGCCAGAGACCATGCCGCCATTTCGTGACGAAGCCCCCCAGCCAATACGTTCGGCATCCAGTACCGTCACCCGATGGCCTAGCCGCGCCAGACTTAGCGCGGCCGAAAGCCCGGCATAGCCACCCCCAATCACCGCAACCGGCGTATGATCCGGCAGGGTATTGTCACGCGTTGGCGGCTCCGCCGCTTCCCACCACCAGGGGCTGGCCTTGAAACCTGGGGCGAAAAGCGTGCTGCCCATATTTCTATGCCGTCTTTGCTTCCTGCAGGTTCAATTCGCGCGTCATCTCCTCCCGCATGATGAATTTCTGCATCTTGCCGGTGACCGTCATGGGGAAGCTTTCGACAAACTTGATATGGCGCGGCACCTTGTAATGCGCGATCTGGCCCGCGCAGAAGGCGCGTACATCATCCGCGGTCAGTTGTTCATGTGCGCGTAGCTTGATCCAGGCGCACAGTTCCTCGCCAAAGCGCTGATCGGGTACGCCGAAAACCTGCACATCTTCGATCTTGGGGTGGCGATAGAGGAATTCCTCAACCTCTCGCGGGTAGATATTCTCACCGCCACGAATCACCATATCCTTGATGCGTCCGACGATATTGCAGAAGCCTTCCTCATCAATCGTCGCCAGATCGCCGGTATGCATCCAACGCGCGGCATCAATCGCCTGCGCGGTGCGTTCCGGGTCTTCCCAATAGCCGAGCATCACCGCGTAGCCACGCGTACAAAGCTCACCAGCCACGCCACGCGGGACGATACGGCCTTCACTGTCAATGATCTTCACTTCCAGATGCGGCTGCACGCGCCCCACGGTGGAAACGCGCCGATCCAGCGGATCATCCACGCTGGTTTGGAAGCTGACAGGGCTGGTTTCCGTCATCCCATAGGCAATGGTGATTTCGCGCAGATTCATCGTATCCACCGCGCGACGCATCACCTCAATCGGGCAGGGTGCGCCGGCCATGATGCCAGTGCGAAGCGATGAAAGATCGAAGCTTGCGAATTGCGGGTGTTCCATTTGCGCGATGAACATGGTGGGCACGCCATGTAGGCCGGTGCAGCGTTCCTCGGCCACGGTTTGCAGAGTCGCCAGCGGATCAAAGCCCTCCCCCGGATAGACCATGGCGGTGCCATGTGTGGTGCAGGCCAGGTTGCCCAGCACCATGCCGAAGCAGTGATAGAGCGGCACGGGAATGCAAAGCTTATCCTGCGGCGTCAGCTTCATGGCCTCCCCAATGAAGAAGCCGTTATTGAGGATGTTATGATGCGTCAGCGTTGCGCCCTTGGGCGCGCCTGTGGTGCCGGAGGTGAATTGGATATTGATGGGATCATCAAATTGCAGCTTGCCAGCCAATTCGCGCAGCCGTTCATGATGTGCCGCCGCGCCCATTTCCAGAATACTATGGAACGGGATCATGCCCGGTGCAGGGCTGGTGTTGATTTCGATCACCATTTCAAGTTTCGGTAATTTCTCAGCTGTTAGCCGGCCAGGCAAAGCGCGCGCCAATTCTGGCGCCAGCGTATTCACCATGCCGACGTAATCGGATGTCTTGAAGCGTGTGG
>JBDKIR010000450.1:0-10515 GCA_039797035.1 Pseudomonadota bacterium
TGCTGCTGGCCGTGACCGTGCTGACCAGCATGGATGCCGCATCCCTGGAGGCAACCGGCGTCAGCGCGACCCCAGCCGACCAGGTGCTACGCTTGGCGCAACTCGCCATCGGCGCCGGGGCGGATGGCCTGGTCTGCAGCCCGCAGGAAGCCGCGCTGCTGCGGCGTGTGCTGGGCCCAGCGCCCTTTCTTGTGGTGCCGGGGGTGCGCCCCACGGGCAGCGCGGTTGGTGATCAGGCCCGCATCGCAACCCCGGAAGAAGCCGTGGCCGCCGGGGCCGATTGGCTCGTTATTGGTCGGCCCATCACCGGGGCAGCCGATCCTGCCGCGGCAGCGGCCGCGATTGGGGCCGATTTATCCAGCATGACGGGCATGGGCGCATCACCGCATGCATAGGCCGGTCCGGCATAAAGCCGCAGGCCGAAGCGCGGGCGCGGCTGGGGTGCGGCGCTGATGCCCATTACCGTCAAGATTTGCGGCCTGAAGGATATCGCCGGCTTGGAAGCGGCGGTCTCGGCGGGCGCCGATATGGTGGGTTTTGTCTTCTTCCCGCCCTCGCCAAGGGCAGTCACCCCGGCCGAAGCGGCCCGCCTGGCGCGCCATTACCAGACAGGCCCCAAGCGCGTTGGCCTATTCGTGGACCCCAGCGATGACCTGCTGACCGAAGTTCTCACCACCGTACCGCTCGACATTGTGCAATTGCATGGGGCGGAAAGCCCCGCGCGGGCCGGGGAAATCCGCCGACGTTTCGGCAAGCCCGTGATGAAGGCGCTCGGCATTGCCACCAAGGCTGATCTCGCCGTCAGCGCCAGCTATGCGGATCAGGTGGATTACTTCCTGCTGGATGCCCGCCCACCGCCCGAGAGTAACCTACCCGGCGGCAATGCCCATGCCTTTGACTGGACCCTGACCAAGGGCGCGCATTTGGCCCGGCCTTGGCTGCTGGCGGGTGGCCTGACGCCGCAGAATGTGGCGGAGGCGATTGCGGTTTCCGGCGCGGCGGGGGTGGATGTCTCCTCAGGTGTTGAGAAAGCGCGCGGGGTGAAAGACCCTGCTGCCATCGCCGCCTTCATCGCTGCGGTCCGGGCCCAGGAAGCCTAAGGGCGCTTCGGCGGCCCCTTCCCTCATCTTATCCGGAATGCACAAATCTCATGGCCGCAATGCGCCCCGAACACCCCAGCCAGATGTCAGGCGGCATTGCGCGGCCATCTATTGCGGCGCAACATAACCCATGACCTCTTCAATGCCCGAGGATACCGAAAGCGCCGCGCGGGCGAAGATGCTCAAGGTTCTGGCGGTTTTTGGGCCGGCGGTTTTCGCCGGTGCCTTCGCCACACGCATCACGGACCCGGTAGTGGCGGAAATTGCCGGCGAATTCGGCGTAAGTGCCGCTGAAGCCGCCCTTTTGGGGACCGCCTATACCCTGCCCTTCGCGCTGGTACAGCCGATTTTGGGCCCCGTCGCGGATGCCATCGGCAAGCGCCGCGTGGTGATGCTCTGCGTCAGCTTTCTCGCCATCATGCTGCTCGGCAGCGCGGTCGCGGCCGGTTTTGGCTGGCTGATGGCCTTCCGCGCCCTATCCGGCATGGCAGCGGGGGGCATGATGCCACTGACCCTCGCCATCATGGGCGATGCGGTATCGCTGAAATACCGGCAAGTGGCGTTATCGCGCATTCTGATCTTTGGCATCACCGGGCAAATCGCGGGCGGCGCGGTGGCGGGGCCCATTGCCGCGCTTGCCGGGTGGCGCGGTGTGCTGGTGGTCTGCGGCTTGGCCGCCCTGGTGGGGCTGGTGGCCCTTATCCTCGCCTCACGCGGGATGGGGCGAGAGGCCATGACGCGCTACGACCCCGTGGTGGCCATGCAGCGTTACCGCGGCATCATCGCCAACCCTGCCGCCTTGCCGCTTTTTGCCGCTGTCGCGGTCGAAGGCGGGCTGGTTTTCGGGGTATTTCCCTTCATCGCCCCTTTGCTGATCGCCCGCGATATCGGCAGCACCGCCGAAGCCGGGCTCGCCATTGGCGCCTTTGGCCTGGGCGGCTTGGGCTTTGCGGCGCTGGTGGCGCCATTACTGGCGCGTTTTGGCCAGGCGGGCGTGATCCGCATTGGGGGCGCCACGGCCGCCCTGGCGCTGAGCGGCTTTGCCCTGGCCCCGTCCCTGGCGGTGGCGGCGGCGTCGGGGCTGCTGCTCGGGCTTGGGTTTTACATGATCCATAACGCCATTCAGACCCGCGCCACAGAATTGGCCCCGCAAGCACGCGGCAGCGCGATGTCCTTGCATGCCTTCTTCTTTTTCGCGGGCCAATCGCTCGGCCCCATTAGCTATGGAATCGGGGCGCATTGGCTGGGCCTGCCCATGACGCTCGGCCTCGCGGCGGCGGCGATTTTCGGCTTGGCGCTGCTTTTGGCGCGGCGCTAAGGCGCCCGATTCGCACCAGCATCCGAAGGCGGCACCACGCGGTACATGAACATAAAAAGAACACGCCCAAAGCTATGGCATGGGCAGTTCTTTTTTATTTCAATATCTTAGGGCGCCAGAAAGGAACAAATGAACAACCCGCGACTCGGAGCCCGAATCGGTATTCTTTCCGCTAGATATAGTGTGCATGACTGGCGCCAGGATACAAGCACGTTCTCGCCCCGTGCCGATCGACCGGGTGGCTTTGGGCCAGTTCAAAAATCGCTGGCGCGGCCCTTTTGTTCCCAATCGCCATAGCGTGTCGGCTCCGGCCCTTTAGGGCCGCCAACTTCCTTGGGCTTGGTCACTGGCGGCTTGGCCGGCGCCGGCTCTGTCGAAGAAATGATTGCGTTTTCTGTCTTATCGGTCATGAGACAAGCTTGTAGCCTTTCCTTGGAAAGGACACGAGGGGGAAGGAGACTGAGACATGGCAGGCTATACCCGAACCGTCATTCTACTGGCAGCCCTGACAGCGCTGTTCGGCGTGGTTGGCTTGGCGCTGGGGGGTGAACAAGGCATGGTCCTGGCCTTGATTTTCGCCGGCGGCATGAACCTGTTTTCCTGGTGGAATAGCGACAAGATGGTGCTGCGCATGCACCAGGCCCAGCCCATTGGTCCACAGGACGCGCCACGACTTTACGAAATGACCGCCGCCCTGGCCGCCAATGCCGGCCTGCCCATGCCCGCGCTGTATGTCATTCACGAAGACCAGCCCAATGCCTTCGCCACCGGGCGCAACCCGCAAAACGCCGCGGTCGCAGTCAATACCGGGCTTTTGGAGATGCTGTCTGAAGAAGAAGCCGCGGGCGTGATCGCGCATGAACTCGCCCATATCAAGCACCGCGATACGCTGCTCATGACCGTGACCGCCAGCATTGCCGGGGCCATTTCCGCGCTCGCGCAATTCGGCATGATGTTCAATCGCGGGCGGGACCGGCAGACGCAAAACCCCTTCGGCCCGATCGGCATGCTGCTGATGGTCATTCTGGCGCCCATGGCTGCGGCGGTGGTGCAAATGGCCATCAGCCGTTCCCGCGAATATGAGGCGGATCGCCTCGGCGCGGAGATTTGCGGCCAGCCCTTGGCCTTGGCGGGCGCCCTGCAAAAGCTGGAATATTACGCGCATCAAAGGGTCAATATGGGCGCTGAAGCCCACCCGGCCTCCGCGCATCTCTTCATCATCAACCCGCTTTCGGGCCAACGCATGGATAATCTGTTTTCGACCCATCCGCGCACCGAAAACCGCGTTGCCGCGCTGGAGGCTTTAGCCGCCCGCTTCGGGCAGAGCGATCTGCGGCCAGCGCCGGGCAGCGGCCCCTGGGGGCAGGCGGCCCTGCCATCACTCAGGAAACCCCCGGCCCAGCGTGGCCCTTGGGGTTGATGCTGGCCGGCCGGCGCCAAGCGGGTTATGATAGCGCCATGATGAAGAGATTATGCCTTGTTGCGTTTGGCGCTTTTGGTCTGCTCGCCGGCGGGATCAGCCCGTCTCAGGCGCAATTTGCCGCCCCGCCAGGCCAGCCTGGTGCGCGCCCACCGCGCCCGCCCGCGCTGCCGGGTTTGGCTGCCCGTGGTTCGCCGCAGCCCATTCCAGCCGATGAGAATGCCAATCTTTCCCCAACCCCAGCCTTGTTCGACGCCATTACCCGGGGCGATCTGGCGGCGGCGCGTGATGCGGTAAACCGTGGCGCGGATCTGGAAGGGCGTAACGCGCTTGGGCTGACGCCGGCTGAATGGGCGGTTGATCAGGGGCGCAATGATATTCTGTTCTTCCTGCTGTCTGCTCGCGGCATGGCCGGCAGCCCGGCGCCGCAGGGCAATCCGCGCGCGGCGGCCGCCCAGCGTGCGGCGCAGGAACGCGCCGCGCAGGCTGAAGCCGCACGCCTCGCGCGCCAATTGGCCAGCCAGGGGCCGCGTTCGCCCATGGTGTCCTTGAAGCCGCGCCTCTTTGCCAATGATGGCGGCGCACCGCAGCTGGAAGCGGGTTTTCTGGGCTTTGATGCGGGCCGCCCCGCCACGGCGCGACGCGGCGGCTGACATGGCTGATTTTTTCACGGACTTCCCCCTGGAAGAACGTGACGCCAATGGGCAGCGCATCAGGCTGCGCCGCGCGGGTTCCGGCCCGCCGCTTCTGCTGCTGCATGGCAATCCGCAAACACACGCCATGTGGCATCGCGTGGCCCCGGCCCTGGCGCGTGACTTTACCGTGATTGCGCCAGATCTGCGGGGTTATGGCTTTTCCTCAAAACCCCCGGTCAGCACCGATCACGCGCCTTACGCCAAACGCGCTATGGCCGCTGATATGGTGGCGTTGATGGCCGGGCTTGGCTTTCCGCAGTTTCAGATCCTTGCGCATGATCGCGGCGCGCGCGTGGCGCATCGCTTGGCATTGGATACACCTGCAGCGGTGGAACGGCTTTGCGTCCTGGATATCATCCCGACGCTTGAGCATTTCGAACGCGCTGATATGGCCTTCGGCCTTGGCTATTATCATTGGTTCTGGTTGGCCCAGCCGCATGATCGGCCGGAGCGCATGATCCTGCGCGATATCGAAGATTGGTTCGATTTGCACACCTCGCGCGAGCCCAAGGATAAATCCTTCTTCCATCCGAAAGCGCGGGCCGATTATTTGGCGGCGCTGCATCTGCCCGGCACCGTGACCGCGATTTGCGAAGATTATCGTGCCGCGACCACGATTGATCTGGTGCATGATCGCGCGTCACGCGATGCGGGGCAGAAGATCACCTGCCCGCTGCTGGCACTTTGGGGGGCCAAGGGCAGCATCCCCAAATGGTATGATGCGCTGGCGATTTGGCGCAATTACGCCGCCGGCCCCGTCACCGGGGGCGCCGTGGCGTCAGGGCATTATCTGGCAGAGGAAGCGCCGGAAGAAGTGCTGGGCTGGCTCAAGGATTTCCTGCGCCACTGATCGGCACCAGCCCGAGCGCAGCAAGATCAAGCACCCAGGGCACATCCGTATCGCCGGTTGCCGCCCCCGCGCGCGTCAGCAGCGCATGGGCCTGACCGCGATGATGCGTCTGGTGATTGAAGAAATGCCCGACCGCAATCCAGAGCGGCATGGTCACATCGCTTTCGATGATCGCGGAATACCAGGATAGCGGCTGCGCCAAACCATGGGCGGTCAGGCGCGCGGCCCAGGCTTCGATCTTCGCATCCGCCGCCAGACGCCGGGATTTCAGCTCCGCCCAATCCGTGATCATGACAGGGCTTTGCTTCATGCCGACGGAAGGTTTTTCCCAACCGTCAAAGCGGCTCATCCAGGTGGTATCGCCCCAGAGCAAATGGCAAAGCGTGCCCTGGATACTGCCCCAAAATGCACCGCCATCGGCTTGGCGCGTCACGGCATCCAAGCCATCCGCCGCCGTGTAAAGGCGCCTGTTCATTTCGCTGTTATAGGCCGCCATCATGCGGCACCAATCGGGTGAGATCATGATGAACCCAGCTGTTTGTAAAAGAAGAGCGTATCACAGGCTGAGCCATCGGCATTCAGCGCAAAGCCCGGAATGCGCCCGGCTTCCTGCCAGCCCAGGCGGCGATAGAGCGCCTCACCAGCATCATCGGCGCGTGTGTCGAGCGTGAGCAAGCGCCGCCCGCGCTGCGCCGCTTCCACTTCCAAAGCCGCCATCAGCGCCTGCGCGACACCACGTCGCCGCGCTTCTGGGCGCACCAGAAGCTTCGCCACTTCGGCGCGATGCGGCTGATTGGGGGGCATCGCCAGATCAAGCGTAACAGTGCCCGCCAGCACGCCATCCACCCAGGCGACCCAGATGGCTTTCCGCCCAAGCGCGATATCGGCCAGGCTACGACGCCAGAAATCACGCGCGACGTCAGCACTCAGCGGCGGCAGGAAGGACACCGAAGCACCAGCGTCAACACAGGCGATCAGAATATCAGCCAAGGGTCTTTCGGCATGCTCGGCGGCCGCGGCATCCAGCAGATGCACCGCGACACCGCGTGCCGGCTTGATGAAGGGAAATTCCAGCGAATTGGAAAGATCATTCAAAACGCGGATCGGCCCCTGCCGCACATAACCCTGCTTGGCATAGAATGTATGCGCACGGGTGAAGCGCGTGTCGGACCAAAGCCGGATCACCTCCGCCCCCGCATCTCGCGCATGGGCTTCGGCCGCGCTGAGCAAGGCCGCTGCTACGCCGGTACCGCGTTGGCTCGCCGCAACATACATACGGCAAATCTCCCAATCCGGCGTGCCGTGCAGCGGATGCGCGGCCACCATCCCCACCACCGCGCCGGCTTCTTCGGCCACCCACAACGCGCCATTTTGGACCGCGAAATGGCTGGCCAGCGCACGAAGCTCCGGCACTTCGCCATCCAGATCGAAGACGCAGCCGGGATATTCCGCCCAGCAATCCCGGATCAGCGTTATGAAGCCCGCCGCATCCGTATCGCGCCCGGCGCGGAGCATGGCGCGCTCAGCTCAATTCGCGGCAGAATTCCTGAATGCGGCCGCAGGCTTCACGCAGATTTTCCGTATTGGTCGCGTAGGAAATCCGCAAATAGGGCGACATGCCATAGGCCGTGCCCTGCACGGTCGCGACATATTTTTCCTCGAGCAGCGCCATGGCGAAATCCGAATCGGTTTCGATCTTGCGCCCGCCCTTGCTGGTTTTGCCGATGCAGCCCGCAATATTCGGGAAGACGTAAAACGCCCCTTCCGGCTTGTGGCAGGAAATGCCCGGCGCGGCATTCAACATCTCCACCACCAGATCGCGGCGCTGGCGATATTCCTCTGCCCTTTCGCGCACCAGATCCTGCGGGCCATCCAAGGCGGCGGCAACTGCGGCTTGGGAGATGGTGGAAACCCCCGCTGTCGCCTGGCCCTGCATATTCATCATGCCCTTGATCAGCGCCTTGGGCCCGCCGCAAAAGCCGATGCGCCAGCCGGTCATGGCATAGGTCTTGGAAGCACCATTTACCGTCAGCGTACGGTCCTTCAGGCGCGGTTCCACATCGGCAATGGTGCAGAATTCAAACCCGTCGTAGATCAGGTGTTCATACATATCATCGGTCATGATCCAGACATGCGGGTGCTTCATCAGCACCGCGGCAATCGCCTGCATTTCCGCGCGTGAACAGGCGGCACCCGTTGGGTTATTCGGAAAATTCAGCATCACCCATTTGGTCTTGGGGGTGATGGCGGCATCCAGATCCTCTGGCCGCAGCTTGAAGCCGTTATTCTGCGGGCAATTGATCGTCACCGGCACACCGCCCGCAACCTTCGCCATTTCGGCATAGGAAATCCAGAAGGGTGCCGGGATCAGCACCTCATCGCCCGGATCGATCGTCGCCATGAAGGCGTTGAAGATGCTCTGCTTGCCACCATTGGTGACCATAATCTCATCCAGCGCGTAATCCAGGTTATTGTCGCGCTTGAACTTCCGCTGCACCGCTTCCTTAAGCCGCCTGGTGCCATCCTGCGGCGGGTATTTGGTATCGCCCGCGAGTGCCGCCTGATGCGCCGCTTCAATCGCATGCGGCGGGGAGGGAAAATCCGGCTCACCGGAGGCCAGGCTGATCACCTTGATGCCCTGCGCGGCCAATTCCCGCGCCTTGATCGTCATGATCACGGAAGCGGAGACGGAAACGCGGCTCAAACGTTCGGCAAGGGCGGGCATGGCAATCCTGTTTTCAACAATGACAAGGGCAGAGAATGCGCGCTGCCCCGTTCAAGGGCAGCGCGTAAACATCACTTCATGCCAGCGCAGAATTTCTGAATGCGCGTGCAGGCTTCGCTCAACGCCGCATCCGATGTCGCGTAGGAAATGCGGAAATGCCCGGGGCTCAGGAAGGCCGCGCCATGCACGGTGGCAACGCCGGCTTCTTCCAAAAGAGCGATGGTGAAATCCTCATCGGTTTCAATCTTCTTGCCGCCCGCCGTGGTCTTGCCGATGCAGCCGCGCATATCCGGGAAAACATAGAACGCGCCTTCCGGCTTGTGGCAGCGCAGGCCCGGCGCCGCATTCAGCATATCCACCACCATATTGCGCCGGCGTTCATAGACCTTACGCATATCCTCGATGCTTTCCTGCGGCCCGGTCAGCGCTTCCACCGCCGCCGCCTGAGACACGGAAGAGGTATTGGAAGTGGACTGGCTTTGCAGCTTATCCATCGCCTTGATCAAGGAAATCGGCGCGCCGGCAAAACCAATGCGCCAGCCGGTCATGGCATAGGCCTTGGAGCAGCCATTCATGGTGACCGTGCGGTCCTTGAGCCGCGGTTCCACTTCCAGCACCGTCGCCGGCTTGAAGCCGTCATAGGCCAGCTTTTCGTAGATATCGTCGGTAAAGATCCAAACATGCGGATGACGCATCAGCACATCCGTCAGCGCCTTCAACTCGGCCGCGTTATAGGCAGCACCGGTCGGGTTGCAGGGGTTGTTCAGGATCAGCCACTTGGTCTTGGGCGTGATCGCGGCTTCCAGCTGCTCACCGGTCATTTTGAAGCCGGCATTCTGGCCGCATTGCACAATCACCGGCGTGCCTTCCGCCAGCGCCACAATATCCGGGTAGGACACCCAGCAAGGCGCGGGGATGATCGCCTCATCACCCGGATTGATGGTGGCCACCAGCGCGTCAAAGATCACCTGCTTGCCGCCGGTCGCGACCAGGATTTCCTCGGGCGTGTAATCAATGCCGGAATCGCGCTTGAACTTCGTGCAGATCGCCTTGCGGAGTTCCGTTGTGCCCGCGACATCGGTGTATTTCGTCTCACCGCGTTCGATCGCCGCGATCGCCGCATCCTTCACATTGCGGGGCGTATCGAAATCCGGCTCCCCGGAGGAAAGGCCGATCACGTCCTTCCCAGCCGCCTTGAGGGCCCGCGCCTTGGCGGTCATGGCGATGGTGAGAGAGGGCGAAATGCGATCAAGACGATCAGCGATGAGCTTCATGATGGGCAAGACCTTTTTGGAAAACGCGGCAACCTAATCCTGTGCCCCCCGGGCTTCAACCCGGTTGGGGCAGAGATTGCTTAAAAGAGTCGCAATGGGCGCAACCCCTGATAGGTGAAGCCCTGTTCCCGCAGGCAGGTGGTGCGCGCCTCCTGCCGGGCTGGGATATTGATATCCACCCAATCAAACACAGGCGGACGCCAGCGCGGCGGGCTGCTGCGGCAATGGGTCACGCCATTCGCCCCGGTCCAGCAATGGCGATCCCCCGGCTCCCAATAGGCGGGCGCAACCTGCATCCAGACCATGGCGGGCTTGATGTGTTCCGCCGCCTGGGCGGTGCAGGCCGCTTGGGCAGCATCCGCTTCAGCCTCGGTCGTGCCGGGCTTTTCCCAGCGCTCGGCGCAGGCGGATAGCAACCACAAAAGCATCAAGGGCAGGAAGCGCATACCGCTTTTTAGCCTGTAACCCAGGGCTGAATCATGGCAGGGCATCACATCCTCCGGCGCGCCAGCAGCCACAGGGCAACCACCGTCAGGCTGCCCACCCCAAGTACCACCACCGCGCCCAGCGCATTGACCTCTGGCGTCAGGCCAAGGCGCAGCATGGAAAAAAGCGCCATGGGCAGGGTGGTCCCGGCCGGGCCGGACACGAAGGAAGCAATCACCACATCATCGAGCGACAGGGTGAAGGCCAAAAGCCAGCCTGAGAGCAAGGCCGGCGCCATCAGGGGCAAGGTTACGGTCCGAAAGGCGGTGAAGGGCGATGCCCCCAGATCCTGGGCCGCTTCTTCCAGGCTGCGATCCGCTTCCGCGAGGCGCGCCTGGACCACTACCGCGACATAAGCCGCGCCGAAACTCGCATGCGCCAGCCACACGGTCAGCGCGCCACGCCCGTCTGGCCAGCCAATCAGCCCTTCCAGGGTGACAAACAGCAGCAGCAGCGACAGGCCCGTGACCACTTCCGGCAATACCAAAGGGGCGCCAATCAGCGCGCCGAAGATGGCCCGGCCGCGAAACGGCCCGAAACGGGCCAAGGCGAAGGCAATGCTGCCGCCGATCAGTACCGCAAGGCTGGCCGCCGCCGCCGCCAGACGCAGCGACAGGGAAGCCGCCTCCAAAAGTCGCTCATTGGCC
>JBDKIR010000451.1:0-2706 GCA_039797035.1 Pseudomonadota bacterium
TGGTGGCCTGGGGTTTAGCTTGGGCGGGGCGGGGCTGCTCAGCCTGGGGTGGGGTTTCAGCAATGGGCTGCGGCTGGAAATTGAAGGCAGCTACCGCAGCAATGAAGTCGATAGCGCACATGGCGCGGCGGGTTTGGCGCGTGCTGGGGCGCATGGCGGGCGGCAGGATAGCTACGGCGCCATGGGCAATGCGCTGCTGGATCTTGTGCGCATTGGCCCGATCACGCCCTATATCGGTGCGGGCGCTGGTTATCTGGTAACGCGTTTTGATGATCTGCGTGGCCAGCCCGGCGATAGCAATTTGCGCTTGCGCGCCGATGATACTGGCGGCGCCTTTGCTTTTCAGTTGATGGCGGGTCTTGGTTTTGCGATTGAACAGGTGCCGGGGCTGAGTGTCACGGCCGAATATCGCTATCTGGAAAGCCTCGGTCCCAGTGTGCCGGTCAGCTATGTCAATGCGGCCGGTACCACGGTGCTGACAGGCAAGGCAGATACGGAAAGCCGCAACCAATCCTTCCTGCTGGGGCTGCGCTACGCCTTCCAGGCGCCTGCCGCCGCGCCGCCTGTCGCCGCGCCAGTCGCGGCGCGCAGCTTCCTGGTGTTTTTCGATTTCAACCGCGCGGAGCTGACAGCGCGGGCGCGCCAAATCATTGGCGATGCGGCTGAAGCCGCGCGCGGTCAGCCTGCCAAGCTGGAAGTAGCCGGCCATGCGGATCGGTCCGGGACGCCGCAATATAATCAGGCGCTATCGCGTCGGCGGGCGGATGTCGTGGCCGAGGAATTGATCCGGCGCGGCATTGCGCGTCAGGATATCAGCGTGACGGCCTTTGGGGAGACGCGCCCCTTGGTGGCAACGGCGGATGGCGCGCGTGAGCCGCAGAATCGCCGCGTGGAAATCATCCTGAAATAGGCGCTGCCGCTGGCCGTGCCGTCAGCCAATGGCGGAGCAGCATGGCCAGCGCCACAGCAAGCCCGCCTAGCGTGCCAATGACGCCAGCGGCATTCAGAGAAACGCTTGAACCGAGCGCAGCGGGCAGGGGGCCGGCCAGCGCATAGCCAAGCGCGCCAAGCGCCGCGCCCAGCCCGGCTCCGCCCAGAATCTGGCGGCGATAATCATTGGTCAGCAGCCTGAGAGCGGCCGCGGGGCAGACCAGCATGGCGACCACGAGAATGCTGCCGACCGCTTCAAAAGCGGCAACCGCGGCTGCGGCTACCATGAGGTTGAGCATCAGCTCAAGCCCACGCGCCGGCAGGCCAATGGCGGCAGCGTAATCCGGGTCAAAACAAAGCAATTGCAAGGGCCGCCACAGCAGCGCCACCGCAAGGGCCAGAAGGGCCGCGACGGCCGCAAGCAGATGCAATTGGCGCGGCAGGGAGGCCAGCGCTTCAGGGTCCAGCAAGGAAGCCCAGCCCTGCGCTTCCAGCCAGATCACCGTTTCCAATTGCCCAAACAGGACACAATCAAGATCAAGATCGACACTGCGCGCCCCGGTGGCTTCCATCAGCATCAGCCCAAGGGCGAAAAAGCTGGTGAAGACCGCGCCCGTGGCCGCGCCGGGGTCGAGCCGTGCGACGCGGCGGACCACACCAATAACCAGTACCGCGAGCAAGGCGGCGGCCAGCGCACCCAGCAGCATGGGCAATCCCGCCCTTGCGCCAGTCAGAGCGAAGCCAGCGATGATGCCGGGCAGGACGGCATGAGACAGCGCATCGCCCAAAAGCGAATCGCGCCGGAGCAACAGGAAAGACCCCAATAGGCCACAGCTGCCACAGGCGAGGATGGCCGCAAGCAACGCCGGCAGATCAAGCCGGAGGAAATCCAACCCACTCATCGGTCCGGCCCCAGCGCATGGGGCGATACCGGCAGGCTGGACGGTTCGGCCAGCAGCCGCGCCGCCATATCGGGGGAAAGCCCGTGTTCGACCAGATCGGCCAGGCGATCCGCCCCCGCGATATCCGTGGCACCGAGGCCCAGCAGATGATGTTCCACGGCGCGATGGGCACGGACCGCGCGCCGTGCCGCCGCCGCCCCGCGTGGCGTGAGATGTACTTGCCGATCCGCCCGGGCCACCAGCCCGCGCACATCAAGCCAGATGGCCAAGCGCCAGGCGCGCGCTTCAGACCACCCCCGCGCTGCGGCCAGCGCAGCGATGGGCGTCCAGCGATCCCCTGCCGTGCCGGGGCCAGCACCGGCGGCTTCCTGCGCTTCCCAGGCGGCGCGGAGGAAATGCGCCTCGGTCGCCGACATGCGTCGGCGCATGCGGCGCAGCGCTTCCGGCAGCAGGCCGCGCTCTGGCGCCAGCAGCAGGGCCAGGGTGAAGAAAATGGCGCCGGTCAGCACCACCGCCGCGCCAGTGGGCCATTCCGGGTTCAATGCCGAAGCGCCCGCGCCCAAGGCACCGCTGGCGGCACCAAGCAAGGCTGAAAGCAGCAAAAGGCGCGGCAGGCGATGCGTCAGCAAGCGCGCGGTTGCCGCAGGCAGGATGAGTAAGGCCACCACCAGCACGAGCCCCACGGCCTGCAGCCCGGCGACGGCGACAACCACAATCAACCCGAGCAGCGCCAGATCCGTGCGTGCGACGGAAAGCCCCATGACCCGCGCATAATCCGGGTCAAAACAGGCGGCGCGCAGGCGTTGAAACAGGCCAAGGCAGAGCAGAAGGGAAAGCAGCGCGACACCCCCCGCCCAGAAGGCATCCTCCGCCC
>JBDKIR010000452.1:0-3027 GCA_039797035.1 Pseudomonadota bacterium
CTGGTGCTGCCGCATATTGGCGGGCTGCATCCGGCGCGGGATTCCATGGTGGCGACGCTGCTGGTGGACAATCTGCGCCGCTTTCTGGATGGCGCGCCGCTCAAGGAAGTGGTGGATCGCAAGGCGGGCTACTGAACCATGGCGTATCGGCCCTTTGATCTCAGCGGCAAGGTGGCGCTGATCACGGGTGGCAATTCCGGCATTGGGCTTGGCATGGCGCAAGCCCTTGCCGAAGCGGGTGCGGATATTGCGATTTGGGGCAGCAATGCTGCGAAAAATGCGGCGGCGCTGGAAAGCCTGAAACCACTTGGCGTGCGCCTTCACGCACTTGCTTGCGATATCAGCGATGAAGCGGCGGTGGAGGCCGCCTTCGCGGAAACCGTCGCACAACTTGGCCGCGTGGATGCGTGCTTCGCCAATGCCGGCACTTATGGCCATGCCTCGCCATTCACGGCGCTGGAAACCGCCGAATGGCAGCGCGTCATGCGCATCAATCTGGATGGCGCCTTTTTCACGCTGCGCGCCGCGGCGCGGCATATGGTGGAACGCGGCGGTGGTGGTTCCCTGGTGGCAACAGCCTCCCTCGCCGCCATCGAAGGCGCGGCACGCAATGCGCATTACGGCGCGACCAAGGGCGCGCTGGTGGCCATGATACGCGCGCTGGCCGTTGAGATGGCCCGGCATGGCATTCGCGCCAATGCCATCCTGCCCGGTTGGATCGAAACCGCCATGACCGCCGGGAATGTGGCGGATGAGCGTTTCAGCGGCGCCGTGCTGCCCCGCATTCCCGCCAAGCGCTGGGGGCAAGCCGCGGATTTCGGCGGTATCGCGGTTTATCTGGCGAGTGATGCCGCCAGCTATCATTCCGGCGACTGCCTCGTGATCGATGGGGGCTATTCCCTGTTCTGATACCCCCTAGACCAAAGGGGGGCGGTTGGGTTAGGAAACCTTTGCGTTGCCCCTGTGGCGGAACGGTAGACGCAGACGACTCAAAATCGTCCGCCCGTAAGGGCATGGGAGTTCGAGTCTCCCTGGGGGCACCACTGAAACTTCCTTAAAAAGCGGCGTTACGCGTGTACAGGCCTTGCCCTGCCAAGGGTCTGCGGCGCGGCGGCACCCCAGCCCCTACAGCCCCTGCCCACATTGAAAGCCCTGCAGTTCCTGCACCATCAACGGGTTAATGGCGCTTTCACTTTTCAGCAGATACTGCGCGCGCAGATTCTCCATCTGCACATTCAACAGGAACGATTCACCCCGCCCGGAAGGCTGACTGGCGCGCATGAACCTAAATAGCGCCCAGGGCCCCGAATGACGATCAACCCGCACCTTGCCATCAATGCCGGTAATGGAAACCTGCACGACGGATGCGCCATTCCCCGGCCAGGTCGTTTCCAAGGACCGCGGTGGATCATGCGCGCTGACCAATCTTACCTCGTCCACTTCAAGCAAGGCGCGGGTTGCGCCCGGATCCAAGTATTGCGGCGTAAGGGTGAAGCGGAACTGCAGATTGCCACTGCCAAAGAAGGCATCCTGAATGGCGCGGGCCTTGCCCAGATTATCCAGAAACTCACGACTGAGCTGGAGAGAAATACCATCCATCGCGGCAACTTCGTAACGCCCGGCGCGCCACACGATGAAATTGTTCAGATAATTCTGGATGAATTTCGCGACGACACCTTCCGGACCGAAGAAAGACCGAAAATCCTGCAACGGAATCTCACGCGTCGCGGTAAAGACGACAGGGAAACGATCGGCAATGGATCTTTCACAGACCGGCACCAATTCGCGTGTCCAGGCGGCATTGGCGGATTCAAGCGCCAGCCGCATGATCTGCGCCCAGTTGCGCAAAGCAACATCGCCATAAATACGCGAAATCGGGCTTGGCAAGGTTGTTGAGCCGGCCTGCAGATTACTGAGCGCATCGGTTGACTGGCCGGAAACCTTCCGCTGCCCGGCCGTATGCGCCGCTGTCGCGGGGGATTGCGCGGTGGCGATACCATTGGCCATGGCGAAGGCAGCCGCCGCCAAATCCTGCACGCGATTGATAGGTGGCGCGCCAGAGCTGGTATCCACCAAAGCCACCAGATTCGCGAAGGGCGCCCGGATACGGTCACCCGGCCATAGGCTTGTCGCACTTTGCGCGCGTGCCTGTTCCGTACCACCAAGAAGCGCCGTGAGTTGCGACACAAGATTGACACTGGCCGCCGCCCCGGTAACGCCCGAAGGTGGGGCGGGCGGCGACAAAGCCGTGTGGAAACGCAGCAATCCCAAAAGTGCGACCACGGGACTATCGGGGGCAGCCAATTGCTGCAACGCCCCTACCGCGCTGGTAAAATCATTGAAATTCGCAAGGCGCGTCTGTTCCAGCACCACCTGCCAGGCAGAGGTATATTCCTGGACATAGCGGTTCGTCACCTGCTGGATAAGTTGCTGCATCGCCGCGGGATCAGACGCGGTGGTGCTGCCTGTCACCCAATCATCAGTGCCCTGCGCGAGGGTGAGATAGGGCAGACGTTCCAGAAAACCCTTATAGAAGCCATTACGCGTGAAGAACCCAGGCACGACCAAGGGCAGCCCCGCTTGCGCCCGCAGTGAAATAAGCTGCGCAGAAGCCCAGCCCAAGGATTGCGTTACATCCAGGCGTGGGATGGCCGTATTGTTTTCAGCTTCACGCTTAAGTTGATCATAAATACGCTCCGCTTGGGGGCGCACCACAAGCCGGGAGCGCGCAACACGCACCAGATCACTGTCATTGTTCACCGCAAATCCAGTGCGCGACAAGCGTGCTGTATAAAAGCGATTTTCCAGTTCAGAAAAATGCCGCGCAATGGATTGCCGTAACGGCAAGCCCGCCGCGACATTTTGCTCAATGGAGGAAGAGAGCCATCCACGCACCAGTTGAGAGGAATACCGATCCGGTTCACCCAACATCAGGTACACGGTCAATACATTGCGCAGCCGGTTCAGGTCATTGCGATCAATTGCCTGCCCGATCTGGATTTCCAACTCGGAAACCAACGCGGGTAG
>JBDKIR010000453.1:0-3873 GCA_039797035.1 Pseudomonadota bacterium
CATCCCGCCTTTGCTCGCCGCACTGAAGGCACGCGGCGCAAGCCGGATTTTTGTTGAAGGCGGTGGGCTGACCGTCTCGCGCTTTCTGGCTGCCGGCTGCCTTGATCGGTTGCATGTCACCGTGGCCCCCGTGCTGCTCGGTTCCGGCATTCCGGCCTTCACCCTGCCGGAAGTGGCGCGCATCGCCGATGGGCTGCGGTTTGACTGGCGCGTGCATGATATCGCGCCCGATATTCTGATTGATGCCGCGCTGGATCGCGCCAAGCCCGGGGGCCAAGCATGACCAAAGCGCGCGCCTTATGGACGATTGCCCCTGGCGTCGCGGAACTGCGCTCCGAGACGCTGCCCGCCCGCGCGCCGGATCAGGTACTGGCGCGCATGCTGGCATCGGGCATTTCGCGCGGCACGGAACGGCTGGTGCTGGCGGGCAAGGTGCCGGAAAACCAATGGGGCGTGATGCGCTGCCCCTTGCAGGCGGGGGATTTCCCCTTCCCGGTGAAATATGGCTACAGCGGCGTGGCGCGGGCAGCTGAAGGGCCGGCAGAATTGCAGGGCAAGCGCGTGTTCTGCCTCCACCCGCATCAGGATGTCTTCCTTGCCCCCGCTGCCATGTGCATCCCTATCCCGGATGCAGTGCCGGATCACCGCGGCGTGCTCGGCGCCAATATGGAAACCGCGCTCAATATCCTTTGGGATGCCGGGCCCTTGCCCGGAGAGCGTGCGCTCGTGATCGGCGCCGGCGTGGTCGGGCTGCTGGTCGCATATTTGCTGGCGCGCATCCCGGCCATGGCAGTGACGATAATTGACCCCGATGCATCACGCCGCGCCATTGCGGAAAAACTTGGTGTCACTTTCGCCGCCCCGGAAGCCGCACCGATGGACCAGGAATTGATCATCCATGCCAGCGCCAGTCCCGCCGGGCTGCGCCAGGCCTTGCAATGCGCCGCGTTTGAGGCGCGGATCATCGAAGCCTCCTGGTTCGGTGCGCAGGAAGTGGCATTGCCGCTGGGCGAGGCTTTCCATTCCCGCCGCCTGCGCCTGATTTCAAGCCAGGTGGGCGCGGTCGCACCCGCCATGCGCGCCCGGCGCAGCTTTGGCCAGCGCATGGCCCAGGCGCTCGGTCTGCTGGCCGACCCGGTTCTGGATGCCTTGATCGGGCCAGCCACGCGGTTTGATGCATTGCCCCAAGCCCTGCCCGGCTTGCTCAACCCCGCCCCGGGTCAACCCGCCGCTTTGTGCCCCCTTGTCACCTATGGGGCATGACGCACCCCGCCACACAGGATAAGAACGGCCCATGTTCAGTCTGACCGTCGTTGATCACGTCATGATCGCCCATTCCTTCCGCGGCGCGGAATTCGGCCCCGCCCAGCGCCTGCATGGCGCCACCTTCGTGGTGGAAGCGGAGTTTCGCGCGCCGAAGCTCGACCCGCTCAATCTGCTGGTGGATATCGCGGCCGCCAAGGTGGAACTCCGCCACATTCTGGATGGTTTCGATTATCGCAATCTGGATGCGGAACCGGTCTTTGCCGGGCAAAACACCACGACCGAATATCTTTGCCTGCATATCCATCGCTGCCTCTCGGCCGCACTGGCGGAAGGCCGCTTGGGCGCCGGCGGCAAGGCGGTGACGGGGCTTAAGGTGCTGCTGCGCGAAAGCCATATCGCCTGGGCAGCCTATGAGGCCGCACCGGGTGAGGAGCCGGCGGCTTGAGCATTCACCTTATTGTCCCCGCGCCCTTCAGCGCGATTTCCGGCGGCTATAATTATGACCGCCGCATGGTGGAAGGGCTGCGCGCGCTTGGGCAGGATGTGCGCGTGGTGGACATGGCCGGGCGCCACCCCTACCCGGATGACGCCGCCACGGCGGCCGCACAAGCCGCGCTGGCCGAAATCCCCGCTGATGCGCGCATCATTATTGATGGCCTTGGCCTGCCTGCCTTTCTGCCCCTGGCCGATGAACTGAAACGGCGCGCGGCCTTCGCGCTTATTCATCACCCAACGGCGCTTGAACCCGGCGCCCCGACCAGCCAGCGAGAGGCGCTGAGGGCCGCTGAGCGTGTGCTGTTCAACGCCTGCGCCGGTATCATCGCCACCTCGGCGCTCACTGCGCGTGAATTACCCGAAAAATTCGGCGTGGAGGCTCAGCGCATCTACGCAGTGGAACCGGGTACAGACCCGGCCCCCCGCGCGCTTGGCTCTGGCGGGCCGGGCTGCGCCATTCTCAGCGTTGGTCTGCTGGTGCCGCGCAAGGGGCATGATGTGCTGTTGCGCGCCCTGGCGCGCCTGACCGATTTGGAATGGTCGCTCACCATCGCGGGTGATGGGACGCGCGATGTGGCGCATGCCGATGGTCTGCGCGCTTTGGCGGCCGAACTTGGCATTGTGCAGCGTCTGCGCCTGTTGGGCGCGATATCGGATGCAGCGCTGGAAGCGGAATATGCGCGCGCCGATCTTTTCGCGCTGGCCACACGTTATGAAGGCTATGGCATGGCGGCGGCGGAAGCCATGGCGCGCGGCCTGCCGCTGGCCATTACCGCGGGCGGTGCCATCGCCGAAATCGTGCCTGAGGCAGCGGCGGTGGTGGCGGCGGTGGATGATCATAATTCCCTCTCCCGCGCCATGCGGCGGCCGATTTTCGATCAGGCCTTGCGCGCCGATATGGCCGAAGCCGCCTGGCGCGCCGGCCAAAACCTGCCGCGCTGGCCTGATCGCGCTGCGGCCTTTCTGGCTGCGCTCACCCCATGAGCGAGAGCTTCGACGCGGATTGGCTTGACCTGAGAGAGCCGCATGATGCCGCTTCCCGCAACCCGCATTTGGCCGAAATGCTGGCCGCCGCCCTGCCCACGCGGCCCCGTCTGCTTGATCTGGGCGCGGGCACGGGCAGCTTGCTCCGCTGGCTTGGCCATTTCATCGGCCGGGCGCAAAGCTGGACCTTGGTGGATAGCGACGCTGAGCTGATCACCCGCGCCTTCGATACCATCGCGGAACGGGCCGAGGCGGTCGGCTGGGCCGCGACCAATCCCGGCCGCAGCACGCTTTTGGTGCATAGCCCTGAAGGCGCTTGGCGCGTGGAAGCAATCCTGGCGGATTTGGTCGCTGCCCCGGCCAACCTGCCCTTGGAACGCGTGGATGCAGTGGTCAGCACCGCATTATGTGATCTGGTCTCGCGCGGCTGGGTCGAAACCATGGCGGCCGCCTGCGCTGCGCGGCGCCTGCCCTTTTACGCTGCGCTGAATGTGACAGGGCGCGAACGCTTCAGCCCACCCCATCCCGCCGATGCGCTGGTGGCGCGCGGCTTTCGCCGTGATCAGGCGCGTGACAAGGGCTTTGGTGGCACATCACTAGGGCCACAAGCGCCCGCCGTGATGGCGGAAGCCTTCGCCGCGCATGGCTATACCATTCACCGCGCGCCGAGTGATTGGGTGGTGGATCGCCGCGCCCGTGCCTTCACCCACGCCATTGCCGATGGCCATGCGACGGCTGCACTCGGCTGGGAAAGGCGCGGCGCGGAAGCCATTCTGGAATGGCTTGAAACGCGGCGTGATCAAGCCGATGCCGGGCGGCTTACCATACGCATTGGCCATCAGGATTTCCTCGCCCTTCCTCCTGCAAGGTAGATGAATATGCCCCTTTTGCTTGGCTGCATCGCGGATGATTTCACGGGGGCGACGGACCTCGCGAATACCCTCGTCAAAGGCGGCATGAGCGCCGTGCAGGTGATTGGCGTGCCGACCGGGCCGCCGCCGGAAGCGGATGCCGTGATCATTGCGCTGAAATCGCGCACCGCGCCGGTGGGGGAAGCGGTGGCGCAATCGCTCGCTGCTTGTGATGCGTTGCTGGCGGCGGGCGCGAAGCAGATTTTCTGGAAATATT
>JBDKIR010000454.1:0-3010 GCA_039797035.1 Pseudomonadota bacterium
CATGAACACGAAAGGTGATCCGGTGATGTACGCAAACATCCCCCCGATCACGAGGCCACCGGCCAGCGCATGCCCCATGAAATAGCCATCGCTGAGCAAGCGTTTCCAAACGCCCAAAACCTGCGGCAGACCATCCTGGCGGCGCCGTTCCGCGGGCAAGGTTTCCGGCAGAAATAACGCAATCACCAGAAGCAAAATCGCGCCATAGGCGGCCAGGCAAAGGAAGATGCCGCGCCAGCCAATCACGCCCAGCAAAGCGCCACCGATAATGGGCGCGATAATGGGCGCCATGCCCATCACCAGCATCAGCCGCGCCATCAGGCGCACCGCGCCGCGTTCATCCGTGACATCGCGCACAAAAGCCCGCGATATCACCATGCCAGTACAGCCACCCAATGCCTGCATCAGCCGTGCTACAATCAGGCTTTCAATATTGGGCGCTGCGGCGCAGGCGAGTGATGCCAGGGTATAAAGACTGAGCCCAAGAAAAAGCGGCAGACGCCTGCCATAACGGTCCGCGATTGGGCCATAGAAAATCTGCCCCAGCGCCATGCCCAGAAAAAAGGCGGCAAGACTGCCCTGCGCCGCGCCAGCGGTGGTGCCCAATGCCTCACCCAAGCTTGGCAGGGCTGGCAAATACATATCAATCGAAAACGGCCCGATGGCCGCCATGGCGCCCAGGATGAAAGGCAGGCGCTTTTGCGTATTGCTCACCCTGTCAGGCTTCAGGCGCTGCGGCGTATGCTTCGGCGGCCAGCTTCAGCGCGGCTTCCACGGCCTTGCGGCCTTCGGGTGACAGGGGCGCTTGCGGCAGAATGGGATCACCGACCGCGAAGCCCTGGATTTGCAAGGCACCCTTGATGCAGGCAGCCAGCGAATGCGCGGCGAATAATTCATTCACCCGCCACAAGGCGCGCTGCAGCGCCATGGCGGCATCCCAACGCCCAGCACGGCATAATTCATAAAGCCGCACACTTTCGCGCGGAATGGCACAAGCGGGCCCGGCCATCCAGCCCTTGCCGCCAATCATCATCACGGCGGCTGGAATATGCGCCGATGCCGCAAATACGCCGATGCGCCCTTCCGTGCGGTTCAGGATGGATAGCAGGCGCCCGGTATTGGTGGAGGCATCCTTGATCAAACAAATACGCGGATGGTGTGAAAGTTTTTCAATCGCCGGCAGGGAAAGATCAGAACGCTGAAAATTCGGATTGGTGTAAAGCACCGTCGGCAATTCGGTGGCATCCGCGATGGCGGTGAAATAAGACACCACCGCCGCATCATTCAGCGGAAAATAGGCTTCCAGAATGGCGAGGATCCCATCCGCGCCCATCGCCGCGTAATCACGCGCCTGGCGTTCCGCATCCGCAATCGTGGTTGCTGCAACGCCGGCCACCACCGGCACGCGGCCTGCGGTTTGGGAGACGACAATTTCCACAATCCGCCGCCTTTGCGCCGCATCCAGATAGGCAAATTCCCCCGTACTGCCCAAAGGTGTCAGCCCATGCACGCCAGCGGCAATCAAATGATCCACCAAGCGGCGCAATTCACCTTCCAGCACCGTGCCATCAGGCGCGATGGGCGAGACCAGATAGGGGAAAACCCCATGAAATTCCTGCATGATCCGCGTATTCCTGTTCAGCTATCTGCGAGTGCTTGAAGCAGCCGGATATGGCTGCGCATCCCTTGATGGAAGCAGCGCCATTCGAATTTCTCATTCGGGCTATGCACCTGGTCATCTTCCAGGCCGAAGCCGATCAGAAGCGAATCAAGCCCCAGAATGCGCCGCAGGCTTTCCACGACGGGAATGGACCCGCCACAGCCTTGCAGCACCGGCGCGCGGCCATATTCCGCCGCCAAAGCGCCTTCCGCCTTGCGCACCCAGGGGCTGTCGGATGCGATCTCAATCCCCGGTGAGGTGCTGAAAACCTGAATGGAAACCCGCGCATCTTCAGGCAGGCGATCGACGATAAAATCACGTAAGCCCGCAATGACTTGCGCCGGTTCCTGGCCCGGCACCAGGCGGAAGGAAATTTTCGCATGGGCTTCGGCGGGAATGACGGTTTTGGACCCTTCCCCCATATACCCACCCCAAATGCCGTTGATATCTGCGGTCGGGCGCGCCCAAAGCCGTTCCAACGCGCTGCGGTCCTTCTCCCCGACCGGAACAGAAAGCCCGATGCCGTTGAGGAAAGCCGCTTCATCAAAGCCAAGCGCCCGCCATTGCTTCAATACCTCGGGCGGGGGTTCGACAATGCCATCATAAAAACCGGGCAATTGAATGCGCCCCTGATCATCTGTCAGATCCCCCAGGATCCGCGTCAGCGCATTGATGGGATTAAGTGCCGAACCCCCAAACAACCCCGAATGCAAATCCTTATTCGCCGCGCGTAGATCAATCTGCGCATAAACCAAGCCGCGTAGCCGCGTGCTGATGGCAGGTGTATTGATGTCCCACATATTGGTATCGCTGATCACGGCGATATCGGCGCGAAGTTCCGCCGCATGTTTTTCCAGCACCTCGTCCAGATTTGGACTGCCGACTTCTTCTTCACCTTCCACCAAAACGGTCACGCGGCAGGGCGGGCCGCCGGCCACTGCATGCCAGGCGCGCAGTGCTTCCAGCCACATCATGGTCTGGCCCTTATCATCCACGGCACCACGCGCCACCACGCGTTTGCCATGCGGGCCATCGGTCAAAACCGGGTCAAAAGGTGCGCTGTTCCATAGCTCCAGCGGATCGGCAGGCTGCACGTCATAATGGCCATAGAACAGCACATGCGGCGCATTGCCGCCCGGACCGGGATGATGGGCAATCACGACCGGATGGCCAGGTGTTGCGTGAATCTCGGCGGTGAAGCCTATTTCACGCAAACGTTCCGCCACCCAATCCGCGGCACGCGCGCAATCACCCGCATGGGCCGGATTGGCGCTGACGCTAGGGATACGGAGCAGATCGAACCACCTGTCGCGCGCAGCATCCAAGCCCGCTTCCGCATGGGCCAGGGCT
>JBDKIR010000455.1:0-4646 GCA_039797035.1 Pseudomonadota bacterium
CAACCACCACAGCGTCAGTCAGGCCCTGCTCCAGCCAGCCGGACAGCATCGCGCCGCCCATTTTGCCGCAGCCAATAAGAAGGATCGGGGGGAGTTTTGCGCTCATGCCCGCAGAGTGCCGCTGAAATCAGCCTTGGGCAATCACCCCAAGGTTAGGCAGCGTTTCACGTGACACATTCATGGGGCGCATGACGGGCCGCGCCCGCAACCGCTTTTAGGCCTCACCCACGCAATCGAGCATGGAAGCGGCCAGCGCATCCTGCGGGCTTTTCCCGCCCCAAAGCACGAATTGGAAGGCGGGGAAGAAGCGTTCACATTCCGTGAGCGCGATATCGACCATGTCTTCCAGGCTTTCCGCTGAAGCCCCCGGCGCGCCGCGCAGCAGCACGGAATGGCGGAAAACCGGCACGCCTTCTTCGGATTCAATGCCGAAATGCCCGATCCACAACCGGTCATTGGCCAAGGCCAGCAATTCATAGAGCTTGTCGCGCTGGGCGGCAGGGACTTTCAAATCGAAAGCGCAGGTAAAGGCCATGGCGCTCATTTCCGCCGACCATGAGAAATGCAGCCCGTAATCACACCATTTTCCCGGCGCCTCGGCGGCCATTTCATGGTCTGAACGGCGTTCAAACACCCATTCATTGCCCGCAATAATCTGTTCCAGCACGTCCAGCGGGTTGATGGTGTGTTCGGTCTCGATACGCAGAGAAGCGGACATCGAAACTCCCCCCTTCAAGTCACCGGGCCTGCACCCCTACATCTGGTGTGCGAATCGGGCGGGCAACCACAAGGGGAGATTACGCAGGTGCGGAATCGCGCCGCAAGCCTCGAATAAGTTATCCCCAGAACTTCATGTGGTGGATGAGGATTTACCGCCAGATTTCGCCGCAGGCCGGGCTTCCAGCGCCGCCACCCGTTGGGCCAGGTCTTCCGCCTGTTCCCGGGCGCGCCGGGCGACATCCATGGCGGCGTCCAGTTCTTCCCGCCGCACCAGGTCCAGCCGGCGGATAATCGCCTCCGCCTGGGATTTGGCGATGGCCTCAATCTCGGCGCGAATGCCGGTCAGCACCGAAAAGGCGCCGCCTGCCACCCCTGCCAGATCATCCATCAAGCGGGCACGCCCGCCGCCCTGATCCTTCATCGCCTTGCCCTTTCGGCCCTTGCTTGCCGGTCTATCGACCCCCGGCCTATACCGATGTGCCCAATCCCTCAAGGCCTGGGCTTCGGAAGACCGCCCATGCATATTGTCACTGGCGGGGCCGGTTTCATCGGCTCCAATCTGGTTGCCGCGCTTTGCGCCCGAGGGGCGGAGGTGATGGTCGTGGACCGCCTGCGCCAGGGGGTGAAATGGCGCAACCTGGCCAAGCACCCAATCGCCGGCGTAATCCCGCCCGAGGGGCTTTGGGATTTCCTGAATGGCGGCGCGCCGGTTGAGGCGATTTTCCACATGGGTGCCATCAGCGCCACCACGGAAACCGATGGTGATCTGGTGGCGGCCACGAATATGGCCCTGCCGCAGCGGCTTTGGGATTGGTGCGCCAAGCGCGGCGTGCCGTTCATCTACGCTTCTTCCGCCGCGACTTACGGCGATGGCACGCTTGGCTTTGACGATGATATCTCGGCCAGCGCATTGGCGAGGCTCCGCCCGCTCAATCTTTATGGCTGGTCCAAGCTCGCCTTTGATCGGCGTGTGGCGCAAATGCTGGCGCTTGGTGAAGCGCGCCCGCCGCAATGGGCGGGCTTACGCTTCTTCAATGTCTATGGCCCGAATGAACATCACAAGGGCCGCATGGCGAGTGTGGTTTTGCATAAATTCCGCCAGATCATGGGCGGTGAGGCAGCAACCCTTTTCGCGTCAGACCGCGACGGTGTGGCGGATGGGCAGCAAATGCGCGATTTCGTGCATGTGGATGATTGTGTCGCCGCCATGTTGTGGTTGCATGACAATCCTGCGGTTTCCGGCCTGTTCAATATCGGCAGCGGCACGGCCCGCAGCTTTCTGGACCTGACGCGCGCGATTTACACGGCCTTGGACCGCGCGCCCGATATCCGCTTCATTCCAATGCCGGATGATCTGAAGGGCCGCTATCAATATTTCACTGAAGCGCGCATGGAACGCCTGCGCGCGGCCGGCTTCCGCAAGAACCCGATCACGCTGGAAGCCGGTGTTGCTTCCTATGTGCGTGATGTTTTGCTGAACGCCGAGGATCCCTTCGCCTGATGTTCTTCGCGATCCCCTTCCCGATGATTGATCCCGTTCTGATACAGATCGGGCCTTTTGCCATTCGCTGGTATGCGCTGGCCTATATTGGCGGGATTGTCTTGGGCTGGCGGCTGGCACGGCGGCTGGTCGGGCTTTCCCCCCAGGCGGGCAGCCCGGAACAGGTGGATGATTTCGTCACCTGGGTGACCATGGGCATCATTCTGGGCGGGCGGCTTGGCTATGTGATTTTCTACCGCCCCGGCCATTACCTGACCGCGCCGTGGGAGGCGCTGTATTTGTGGCAGGGCGGCATGTCCTTCCATGGCGGGGCGCTTGGCGTGATTGTGGCGCTTTTCCTGTTTGCGCGACGCTATGGGCTGAATTGGGTGGCCTTTGCCGACCGCGTGGTATGCGTTGTGCCGATCGGGCTTTTTCTTGGGCGCATCGCCAATTTCATCAATGGCGAATTATGGGGGCGCGTGGCCGATGTGCCCTGGGCCATGGTGTTTCCCGGCGCCGGCCCGGATCCGCGGCACCCTTCGCAATTATACCAGGCCGGGCTTGAGGGGCTTTGCCTTTTCGCCCTGTTGATGGTGCTGGTGGCACAACCTGCGGTGCGCGCACGCGCGGGCGTGCTGTCCGGCGTTTTTCTGGCGGGTTACGGCATGGCGCGCTTCACCGGCGAGCTTTTCCGCCAGCCCGATGCGCATCTGGGCTTCCTCTTTGCCGGCGCGACGATGGGGCAATTACTGTCTCTGCCCATGATAGCGGTGGGCGCCTGGCTCGTGCTGCGCGGGGTACGGCGCGGGGTGTGAGAGCTGGCGCTTCTGTCCAAAACGGCCTGTCGTAGGCCCCACCAGCGCGCCACTCGCTTGGCGGCCCGATGGTGGGGTGTGTCCTATGAAAGCGGATCTAGAAACCCACCATCACCGAGGCCATGATCGCGAGCGACAGGTCGGATGTATATGCCTGCTGCCGCAGTGACGAATTCACGGCAAAAACCGCATTGGAGGTGATGGGTATCTGCGCACCCAAAGAACCCAAGCCGCGTGTGCGGTTGGTTTTGCGGGTCGCAGGCGCCAGGGAAAAGGCCTCGAAATACGCAATGCTGCTGGTGCCGCTCATCGAATCCTGAGTGGTCTTCACATCATACTCAGCACCCGCAGCAGCGGTCAGGCGGATCTGATTATCCAGGCGGTGAAACCCACGAATGCCTGCGCTGGCTGTCGTCAACTCACGGTCCATATGCTGGTAAGTGATGGGATAGACAACATCATTCGATGTTTCCTCACCATAGCCTTGCCGACGCGCTGTGGTACGACGAATGGCCGCGTAGGGTGCGATTTGAGTCGCTGCATCAAGTGCGAAGCCATATGAAATATCGGCACCGTAACCCGCGCTTTTGAGTTGGGTTTTTCCGGTCCCAGGTTCCGTATCACTCAGCAATGTTTCGCGTGTGATGCGTACACTGTTCGTGTTGCGAACCGCAGAAACGCGCACCCTTAGACCGGTATTGTTCTGATGCGCCTGATACACCAGGAAGCCGCCATAGGTCGGGTCGCTTCCCTTTGGTGAAATCGTCGTGCCGTAACTCAGCGGCGGCGCCTGATCGACGAAGGCGCCCGCGTAAAACTGGGGGAGGAAGCGATAAGCAAGTGCCAAAATACCAGCGCCTTCTTCTATGCCATTGCCGGTATTCCCATAGCGTCCGCCATAGGAAACACACATATTATTCCTGTCGAAAACACCGCAATCATAATCTAGCGCATAGGAAAGAACGGATGTGCGGTGCGTCAGTGCAGACCTGACGTCGAAGGCATTGCGATAGACCATGGACTGGGTATTGGCTGCGTTCGGTCCGAGTTGGATAAGTTCAACATCATCCAAGTACCACCAGGCGGGTACCTGCAACGCATCAAAGGTTAGCAGTTGGGACGATGCGTCCGCCCGGACCGTATAGGTGTATTTCGTATAGGCGAAGCCGGGCTCAGACGTCGCGAGGTTCAATAATGTTCTTTGCGCGCCCGGTGATCCGAATTTGGCGACGAAACTGCTTGGTTCCCCTGGATCAGTGGCCAACCAGAAGGAAAGTCGGTAGGTCGCTCCACTTCTCAGCCCATTGACCGTTTGCTCGGTGATACAGCTGGCGACCACACACCCCATGAAAAGCGAATACGCACCAGAGCGCGCAAAACCTTCGCTGGGACCATTGGCACCCACATCGATATCAATAGGAAAATGCCAGTGCGCAGCTAGGGGAACGGCCCCCCAGCCCGGAACATCTACGTTTTCAATCTGCTCAAAACCCGGATTTTGAATCAGATTCTGCGCCTGTGCCGAATTATGAAATCTGAAATAGAATACAGCACCAAAAATCATCAAAGATATCGCAAATTTCCTCGAGATAATTGACATTTATTTTTCCTTTATCAGAATGATTTTT
>JBDKIR010000456.1:0-14425 GCA_039797035.1 Pseudomonadota bacterium
CCTTCAATTCCCGGTCATAAAGCAGAAATTGCGCTCCATCCGCCACCAGCAATAGTGGCTCCGGCGGGTCGTAATCAAAACGCATCCGCCCGGGCCGTGAAATATAGGCCCAGCCCTCGGCTGCGGCGCCATTTTGCGCAATTTGCAGAAACCGCGCCCGCAAGGTGGTCAGGCGATTGAGATAGGCCTCCGCCGCCGCGACATCGCGCCGGTCCCGCTCAGTCAACGCGGCGGCGCGCGGCTGGGCCAAAGCAGCCCAGGGCAGCAGGAAGGGGGTGGCAAGCAGGGCGCGACGCAACATGCCCCCCATGTGGCCCGGCCCGCGCCGCAGGGGAAGACCCCAGGGGGCTGCTTGTCGGATCCTGGGCGGCTGATAGCCTGCCTCTCCCAAATTCAGCGGCGATTTTTTCAAAGGCAACAGCATGGTATCGATATTTCGGGCAATCCGGGTGGGCCTGGCGGCATGGCTGATCTGCCTTGCGCCCAGCCTTGCCTCGGCGCAGGCCTTTCCCCAGCGCCCGGTGCGGATTGTCGTCGGCTTCCCGCCCGGGGGATCGACCGATGTGATGGGCCGCTGGATCGGGGAACATTTGACCCAGGCTTGGTCAGTGCCCGTCATGGTGGAAAATCGGGGCGGTGCCGGGGGCAATCTCGCTTCTGAACTGGTCGCGCGGGCAGCGCCGGATGGGCATACGCTGGCCTTGGTATTGGCATCCCATGTCACCAATCGGGATCTGTACCAAAGGCTGTCCTATGACCCGGTGACGGATTTCGCGCCGGTGACGCTGCTGGCGCGCCTGCCCTTTGTGTTGCTGGCGCATCCTTCCTTCCCCGGCCAGAGCATCGCCGATGTCATGCGCATGGCGCGCGAAAGGCCGGGGCAATTGACCTATGCGACCGCCGGGGTTGGCACCAGCCAGCATCTGGCGGGCGAATTGCTGGCCCGCACGGTGGGCATCCAATGGACCCATGTGCCCTATCGCGGTGGCGCGCCAGCCCTGACGGATACGGTGGCCGGGGTTGTGCCGCTTTCCTTCCTGACCACGTTGGGCGTCGCGCCCTTGCTGGAAGAAGGGCGCATCAAGGCCATTGGCATTGCTTCCATGGAGCGATCACTCCTGCTGCCGCGCGTGCCAACCTTTGCCGAAAGCGGCTTGCCCGGATTTGAGGCGGGCACCTGGTATGCCTTGCTCGCCCCGGCGCGCACGCCGACCGCCATCATTGATAAGATCCATGGCGAGGTCTCGCGCATTTTGGCCCTGCCTGCGACACGGGACCGGTTTGCGACGCTGGATGCTGTCATCATCAATGCTGGCCCGGCGGAATTGCTGCGCGTCATGCAGGATGACGACAAGAAATGGGGTGAATTGATCCGTGCCGCGGGCATTCGGGCGGAATAGGGGGAAGGTGATGACCACAAGACAGGAATTGAACCAGGCCGGCGCCGCACAGCGCGCCGAAATCTTCGGCACGGGTGACGCCGCGCTGGCAAATACGGCCTTTGGTTTCGATGATCTGATGGGCGAATTGGTCTATGGCAATATCTGGACCCGCCCGGGGCTTTCGCCCCAGGACCGCATGGCGGTGACACTCGCGGTTTTGTGTTCGCTGCAGAATCAGGGCCAATTGCGCCGGCATGTCGCCGCCGCGCTTAATTTGGGCCTGACCCCGCGCGCGATTGCCGAAATTCTGATCCAAATCGGCATTTACCGAGGCTTCGCGGCATCGGAATCCGCGCTTGAGGTGGCTTTGGCGGTTTTCGCCGAAAAGGGCATCACGCTTGAGATCGACCCGCCGCGCACCGACCCCTTGGAAAGCCTGATGGATCGTGGCCGTGCCCTGCAAGGCGCCCTGCATGCGGAACGCCGCAATGATGGCCATGCCGCGCCAGATAATCCTGTCACGGGCAGTATTTATCCGCTGGTGGTGCAGTATTGCTATGGCGAGATCTGGGACCGGCCCGGGCTTGATCGGCGGGTGCGCGCGCTTTGTGCCGTGGCGTCCTTTGCCGCCTTGGATCACGATATTCTGCTGCGGAAATTCATTCTCTCCGCGCTCAATATCGGGGCCAGCCGAACGGATATCATTGAAGCCATCATCCAGGGCGGGCCGTATAACGGCTTTGCCTTCATGTTGAAGGCGCTGAGTATCGTCAGTGATGCTTTCGCCACGCTGGATCGTGCTTAGGCGTCGTCATACCCTGCCATGATCAGGCCCTGGGGCATTCTACTGCTGTGCTGCTCTGGCTGGTTGGCGGCCTGCGCTGTGCCCGTGCCGGCACCGCGTGAACCGCCGCTTTCCTACCCGCCGGTGGCGCGCGAACGCATGCTGCGCATCGCCGTGGCGGAATGGCAGGAATGGGGGCGGCAGCGTTCCGATGCGCCGCCGGGCCGTAGTTCTGAAGCGGATCCGGCCGGCTTCCCACGGCTTGTGGCCTATTGGCAGGCGGTGCCGGAAGGCCGGGGCGTGATTTTGCGCAATCGTGAGCGCTACCGGGCGGGCGAGCCGCGCTTGTGGCAGGAGGAGGCCTGGTCCGCCGCCTTCATTTCCTATGTCATGCGTGGTGCCGGGATTGATGCGCGGGAATTCCGCCCGGCCGCCGCCCATGGCACCAGTATTGATGTCATGATCGCCGATGCGGCGGAGTTCCCGGAAAGCGCCCCCTTCATCCCGCATCTGGTGCAGGAGCATATCGCCGCGCCAGGGGATTTGCTGTGCGCGGACCGTTCAAGCCAGCCCCTATCCCATTGGCGGGAACGCGCCGGGGATGAGGGGCGCTTCCGCCCCATGCATTGCGATATCGTGGTCAGCCACCGCCACGGCATGGTGGAAGCCATTGGCGGCAATTTGCGGGATGCGGTGACCTTGGCCCGCTTTCCGACCGACCGGCGCGGCATTTTGCTGCCCCGCCCCCCTGGCGCGCCGCAATGGTTCGCCATATTCGAAAACCGATTGGGGCGCTTGCCGCCCTGGAATCCAGCGACCAACCCGGAGGCTTCCCGCCCGTGACCGACTTGTTTTCCCCTTTGACGCTGCGTGGCGTGACCTTCGCCAACCGCATCGGCGTGGCACCTATGTGCCAATATTCCTGCCATGATGATGGGATCCCGACCGAATGGCACCTGATTCATCTGGGGTCACGCGCCATGGGCGGCGCCGGGATGGTGATGGTGGAAGCCACCGCCGTGGTGCCGGAAGGGCGGATCAGCCCAGGCGATGTCGGCATCTGGTCTGACGCGCATCTGCCAAGCCATGCGCGGCTGGCCGCAGCGCTGACCGCGCTGGGCACGGTACCTGCCATTCAGCTGGCCCATGCCGGCCGCAAGGCATCACGCAAGCAAGCCTGGCTGCCCGGCGCGGCGGAGCCTTCCTGGGAAACCCTGGGCCCGTCAGCCGAAGCCTTTGGCGATTTCATTCCGCCGCGTGCCATGACGGAAGCCGATATTGCCGCGACCATTGCCGCCTTCGTCGCTGCCACCAAGCGTTCCATCCAGGCGGGGTATCGTTTGATCGAACTCCATGCCGCGCATGGTTATTTGCTGCATCAATTCCTGAGCCCGCTCAGCAATAAGCGCAATGACCGCTGGGGTGGGGATTTTGAAGGCCGGTCGCGCCTGCCGCTGGAAATCGCCGCTGCCATGCGCGCCGCCATGCCGAATGATGCGGTGCTGGGCGTGCGCGTTTCCCATACGGATTGGGTGGATGGCGGCTGGACCACGGAAGAAACCGTGGAATTGTCGCGCCGCTTCAAGGCGCTTGGCGTCGATTTCATGGATGTGTCTTCCGGCGGCAATGACCCGCGCCAGCAAATTCCGCTTGGGCCGGGCTATCAGGTGCCGGGCGCGGCAGCGGTGAAAAAAGGTGCCGGCATTGTCACCGCCGCCGTCGGGCTGATTACCGAAGCCAAGCAGGCGCAGGCCATTCTGACGGAAGGCCATGCGGATTGGATTTACCTGGCGCGTGTGCTGCTGCGTGACCCTTATTGGCCCTTGCATGCGGCGGCCGAACTGGGCCGGACGGAAACCTTGCCAACGCCGCCGCAATTGGACCGTGGCTGGAACGCGCTGGGCAAGACCAAGATGGAAATGTCCATCGGGGCACCCATGCCGCGTCTTGGCTGAACGTGCCATTCGCTTTTGACAATAGCTATGCCCGCCTGCCGGACCGTTTTTATGTCCGGCAGGCGCCGCAGCCTGTGGCCGCGCCAAGGCTGCTTTTTCTGAACACATCCCTGGCGGAAACGCTCGGGCTTGATCCGGCCGAGCTGAACGGTGCGGAAGGTGCCGCCATCTTCGCGGGCAATCTGGTGCCGCCTGGGGCTGACCCGCTGGCCATGGCCTATGCCGGGCATCAATTTGGCGGCTTCAGCCCCAGCCTGGGCGATGGCCGCGCGGTCTTGCTTGGTGAAGTTGTGGGGCGTGATGGGCAACGCCGCGATCTGCATTTGAAAGGCAGCGGGCGCACCCCTTTTGCACGCGGCGGCGATGGGCGCGCGGTAGTAGGCCCGGTTCTGCGCGAAGTCATTGTGGGTGAGGCCATGGCCGCGCTTGGCGTGCCCACCACCCGCGCGCTGGCCGCGACCGCGACTGGTGAGGTTGTGCTACGCGAAAAACCCATGCCGGGCGCGGTGCTGGCGCGTGTGGCGGCAAGCCATTTGCGCGTCGGCAGTTTTCAATATTTCGCCGCGCGGGGCGATGTGGAAGCGATCAAGATCCTGGCTGATTTTGCGATCGCCCGCCACGATCCAGCTGCCGCGACGGCGGCCAACCCTTATGCAGCCTTCCTTTCGGCGGTGATTGGCCGTCAGGCAAAATTGATCGCCCAATGGCTGCATATCGGTTTCATCCACGGCGTCATGAATACCGACAATATGACGATCAGTGGGGAGACAATTGATTACGGGCCCTGCGCCTTCATGGATACCTATGACCCCGGCCTGGTATTGAGTTCGATCGATTATGGCGGGCGCTATGCCTATGCCAATCAGCCGCGTATCGCGCAGTGGAATCTGGCGCGGTTGGCGGAGGCGCTCTTGCCGCTGCTGGCAGAAACTGAAGAGGCGGCGATGGAAATCGCGCAAGCCTGCCTCGCGGAATTTGCTCCAGCTTTTGAGGCAGCCTATCTGGATGGCTTCGCACGCAAATTGGGCATTGCGCAACGTGAAGCCGGCGATGGTGCGTTGATCCAGGATCTGCTGCAGCGCATGGCTGAAAACAATGCCGATTTCACGCTGACCTTCCGCGCCTTGGCGCAGGCAGCCAAGGGTGATGAGGCGGCAGCGCGGGCGCAATTCACCGAACCCGCTGCGTTTGATGCCTGGGCGGTGGCGTGGCGTGAGAGATTGGCGCGGGAAGCCGATCCGGTGGCACTGTTGCGGTCAGCCAATCCAGCCTTCATTCCGCGTAATCATCTGGTGGAAGCGGTGATCCGAGCGGCCGAAGATCACGATGACCTGAAGCCATTTCAGGAATTGCTGGCTGTTCTGGCGCATCCTTATCAGGATCAGCCGGAGCATGCGCGCTTTGCCTTGCCGCCCAAGCCCGAAGAGAAAGTGCTGGCGACTTTTTGTGGTACCTGAGCGGCAGGGTCGCCGCCGCTCAGATAGGTTCAACTGCGCCCAAGCAATAAGTCAGAGCGAAAACCGGATCGGCACGCGCAGGATGATGCGCGTATCGGGGGTTTGGTCCGTGACACCGATCCCAACCCCCAGGTTGACGCTCACGTTATCCGATACGCGGTAGGAAAGCCCGAAATTGAAAGTACCCGTATCAAAATCCGATCCCGCAATCTTGCGCCCTTCAGAGCGTGAGGAGGAAATACGAACATGTTCGTAGCTGATACTGAGGGAGCTTTTTTCATTCAACGAAAATCCCACCCCGAAATTGATGCCAACACCATCACCCGGATCCAGATTGGTGGGTGATGATGGGCCACCGGCACTATCCTGAATGCTGACATCGCGCGCGATATTCCAAATGTAGCGCAGGCTACCAAAAAAAACCGCCGGATCAGATGCCCAGGCGATGGTGACGCCCGGATCAATCGCCCAGAAACCAGTGCCCGTTGGCAATTCCTTCGGCAGGCCCCGGGTGAAACCGCCTTGCGGATCCGCGATGGTGTAGATTGGCACATCAAAGGGGCTGCGACCTGAATCGCTTTTCACGCGCAGATTGGCGATGAAAACCGGCCAATCATTCAAGCCATCATTGATCTGATAGCTTGCCCCGAATTCGATATCTCCAAGACCACTGCCGGAAGGCCCAATGGTAATGGGCTGGGCATTGGTGTCGGCTGGCGCGGTTTGGATGGTGTCTTTCTGACTGAGCCAGGGTACGCGCATATTCACTTCCATGCGGTCTGTCACACCATAGCGCAGTGTCAGTGCGCCAAGATTACCGCGTTGCGTGGATTGGCGAATATCCACCGTACCAAAGGTGATGCCGGGAATGATGGTGAAGCCATTGACGATGGCCTGCGTGTTTTGCGCATAAAAATATTCATAGGAAGGCTCGAGCGCGAACATGCCGCGCGGTGTCAGCACACCGCCGACCCGCGCAAGCGTTGGATCGGTTGAAATCACGCGTTGTTGTTCCTGCTGCTGCGCCGCAGCCGCTTCAGCAGCGGTAGAGGCGCTTTGCGCTGCGGGGGCTGTGCTGGCAGGGCTGCTTTGCGCTTTTGCTGCAGTAACAGGGAGAAATAGTGTTGAAGCTACTGGCAGCAAGGACAGTAAAACCTGCCGCGTCCCCGGTGGCATGAAATGCTGTTGGATCCTGCCTGATGCGTATTTCTTGTCTTTATTGGGCATGATGAAGACCTTTATGAATGGAGAGAAACCAGGCCCAGCAGCCATGACGTAAAGCTATGCCAAAGATGATGGGCTTCACCTGAACATGTTTCGATCTGCGCTCTATCGCAAATAGGAAAGCCGTGATGTGTGATGACAGAAACGCGAAGAATGAGGGAAAGAAATACGCTTTCCGCTTGCGCTTCCGTGACCCGATTTCACCATCAACTCGGCTTGAAACACGGCGCGGTTACGAAAGCCTGTGTTAGTCCCATCGCGCCGGCGCTGCCGGTCAACAACATGAGGATAGAGGTGAAGATCATGAAAAAACTTCTTCTGGCTTCGGCAGGCGTCGTTGCCATCACCGGAGGTGCTCTGGCGAACGGCAATGGTAATGGCAATGGCAATGGCAATGGCGGTCCCCATCATCGGCAGACTGTTGAAGATTACTATGCAGCAGCGCTGGCGGTCAGCATTGTTCAGGTGAATGGCAATTCCTCCACCACCTCAGGCAATCAGGCCAATAGTGTTGCGCTAGGCGGAAGCTTCACGACCTTCAGGGGTGTAGCCAACCTGAACCAGAATGCTGGCGCCAATTCCGGTCAGCAGAACGCCGTTGCCATTTCCTATATTGAAGGCTGCGATTGTGAAGTGACCTTCAATGGCAATGGGCGTCCTTCTGGCGCTGCTGAGGTCAACGCCAATGCGGTAGCCGTGAATCTGGGCCAAGTGGTTGGAAATAGCAGCCAGAACGGCAACGAGCATGATGATCGTGGCCATGATAATGGTGGCCCGCGGACTTCGGCTAGTGCTGCGATGAATGGTTCCTTTGATGGCGCTCAGGGTATTGCACAGGTGAACCAGAATGCTGGTGCCAATAGCCTTCAACAGAATTCCACGGCTTTGGCGCGGGTTGAAAATAGCAGTGGCGCTGAACAGAGCCGTGATGCCTGGGCAATTTCCTTTAATGCGGGTCAGGTCACAGGTTCGGGCAATCAATCCACTGATAGCCGTCACGATGCGTCAGCGGCCATTACTGGTTCATTCAATACCTTCACTGGTGTTGCGAATGTCAATCAAAATGCTGGAGCGAATAGCTTGATGCAAAACAGCTCTGCGCTGTCTTCCATCACCTACTGCAATTGCGCGGTTGAAGATCTTTCAACCACAATCGCAGCGGCTGGCAATCTTGGTAGCGTGACGATGAATTCCGCTTCGGCGCATAATGGCACGGCTGGTGTGTCTATGGCGAATTCCTTCAACGGCGCCCAGGGTGTTGCTCAGATTTCGCAGAATGCTGGTGCGAACAGCATGATGCAGAATGCGGTGGCGATTGGCGCCGTCTATCAGCGTACCAACTGATCCAATTCGGACGCGTCGGTGGGCAACCGCCGGCGCGTTCGGCCTCTGTCACGGCTGCAAAATATCCAAACCTCCCGCCTGGTTTTGAGATGAGAAGGAGAAAATACGTCATGCGCAAATTTCTCACCTGCTTCGCCCTGATGGCTGCCCTGCCGTTACACGGCGCTTTTGCCGGCGAACCAGCCAAGGGATTGGATCTTTTTGCGGGTGCCGCGCCGCTTTCGGCCAGCGAATTATCGCGCTACGCCGGGCGCGGGGATGTGGAACCCGTTTCGGTCGGTTCCGCTTTGGTGGAAAGCAATACGGTCGGAGCTGGCAGTGTCACGGGTGGCAATAACATCACTGGGTCGCTGAACAGTACGGGCGGTTTTACCACTGTTTTCCAAAACAGTGGCAATAACTCCCTGTTCCAATCGGTCACTACCGTGAACATCACGCTGCGTTGATGCTGGTGATGCGCCCCGCCCCTTTGGTTCTGGCGCTATGCGCGCTGCTTGGTGCTTGTGCCATGCAGCCGGAAGCGCCAGCGGCTCTGGTCTCTGATCCGAAGGTCAATCTGACGATCTCTCCCCAATTGACCGGTGGGGCAGCGATTGCGCCGCGCGTGACGGATCTGCGTTCCCGGCGGTTTCATCGCATCGTGCGCCAGCAATTCGATTTTTCCTGCGGTTCAGCGGCACTCGCGACCTTGCTGACATACCATTACGGCTTGCCCGTGAATGAGGAAGAAATCCTCAAGGAAATGATGGTCCATGGCGATGAGGCACGCATCCGTAGTGCTGGGTTTTCCCTTTTGGATATGCGCAATTTTCTCGCTCGCCGTGGCCTGCGCGCGGAAGGCTTTCGCCTGCCGCTGGATAAGCTGGTCGAAGCTGGCGTGCCGGCGATTGCCTTGGTGGATACCAATGGCTACCGGCATTTTGTTTTGCTGCGCGGCATTTCGGGGGATCGCATTCTGCTGGCGGATCCCGCGCTTGGCACGCGCAGCATGCCGCGTGTGCGGTTTGAGGAAAGCTGGAATGGCGTGTTGTTCGTCATTCTGGATCGCCCAGAAATGGGCCGTGCGCATTTCAACCTGGCCGAGGATTGGGGCATGCGCGGCCGCGCACCGGGCCTATTGGTGCGTGATGCGCTGGACCGCAGCCTGACCAGCTTTGGGATGCCAGGCGCGCCGGTGTTTCAGGGTGGGACGCAAATCCGCCCTTGGATTTATTGAGCAGGAGCTATCAGCCATGAAACGCAAAGCCCTTCTTGGTGCAGCCGCCATTCTTGCCCTTACGCTAGTACGCAGCCCCGCCATGGCGGGACTGGACATGCATGAGGTTTATGCGGAAGCGCTTGGTCTGGACGAAGCGGGCACAGGCCGGCTGCGCCTGGCAGCCAATGCCATCGCCGCAGAAGAATTGGCCGAACTGCGCGGCGGTTTTGCCATGCCCAATGGCATGGTGGTGTCCCTGGGTTTTGATATTGAAACGCGTCTTGGCGGGGTCACCGCTGAGCGGTTGAGCATGCCCAATACCGCGATTGGTCCGGGCATGGCCGCACCCGTGATTACGGTCACTGATGCGAATGGTGTCGCGCGGCAAGTTGGCATGGCCGGGACACCTTTCATGATGGAGGTGCTGGGCGCCAATGGCGCCACGCGGGTCCAGACCATGATCAGCAATGGCATCACCAGCCTGGTGCAGAATGCGGCCGATGGGCAGCAGGTGCATCGCTTTGCCACGGTTACAATGGATGTTGCCGGCATGCGGAACATGCTGGCCCAGCTGGGCCAGAACCGGGTCATGGAAACCGCCATCAGGTCGCAACGCGCCATTCCCCGATAACGCCCCAAAAAAACACATAAGGAAACCGCACCATGAAGAACCCCCTTCGTTCTCCCATTCTGATGCTCGGTTTGCTGCTGGCGGCCTGCGCGCAGAATGGCCCGCCCCCTGGTGCGCCATCCACGGGCGCGAGTGCGCCACCCACCCAGGCAAGCCCGGTCGATTTCAATGTGACGGGCGGCAAGCGGCTTTCAGCGGATGAATTCCGGCGCCTTGCGGTCGGCAATACGCTGGATCGGCGGATGCCCAACGGGTCGCGGCTGATGGTGTTTATCGCCGCCGATGGTTCCCAGCGCCTTAAGTTGCAGGGCGTCAATGGCCAAACCGGCACGGATCGCGGGCAGCTTTCCTATCGTGGGGACCGGGTCTGTTCCACCTGGCAGAGGATCAATGCCGGGCAGGAAACCTGCTTTGCCTATTTCCAGCTGGGTCAGGACCTGGTGGCGATCGATTTGGCCGGCGCCATGGCGCCCACACGGTTCAGCTTGGTCCGGGGTAATCCGGAACGGGTGTGATGGTGCCCCCTGTTGCGTTTCAGGGTAAAACGGACCACATAGGTCCGGAAACCTCCCTCATCGCAGCAGGGTCCCCTCATGTTCATCGAAACTGAAGCCACCCCCAACCCCGCCACACTGAAATTCCTGCCGGGACGTGAAGTGCTCGGCGACCGTGGCACCTCTGACTTCACCAGCGCCGCTGAGGCAGCCGGCCGTTCCCCCTTGGCGGAGCGGTTGTTTCAGTTGGGCGATGTGGCCCGGGTGTTTTTCGGTTCTGATTTCGTGACCGTCACCAAGGCCGAGGATGCGGATTGGCAGATGCTGCGCCCGCAGGTGCTGGGCGCCATCATGGAACATTACCTGGCCGGCATGCCCATTCTGGAAGGCGCCGCAGCCGAGGAACATGCCGAAGATTTTGAGGCGGCAGATCAGGAAATCGTCGCGCAAATCAAGGAATTGCTGGATACCCGCGTGCGCCCGGCGGTGGCCAGCGATGGCGGCGATATCGTGTTTCGCGGCTTCCGGGATGGCATTGTGCGGCTGCGCATGCAGGGTGCCTGTTCCGGCTGCCCATCTTCCCGCGCCACCTTGAAGCATGGCGTGGAAAACATGCTGCGCCATTATGTGCCGGAAGTGGTGGCGGTGGAGCAGGTGGAAGCCTGACGCTATAGAGCCCCTTCTGTTTTCATTGCCCTGACGGAGCCGAACCATGTCCGAAACCGCCGCGCCGCTTGATGATCGGGCGCTTGACCAGCTGTTTCGCGCCGCGCGCACTCAAAATAAGTGGCAGGACCGGCCCGTGCCGGATGCCAAGTTGCAGGAGCTGTATGAGCTGCTGAAATGGGGCCCGACTTCGGCCAATTCCTCCCCCGCGCGCTTTGTGTTTGTGCGTACGCCGGAAGGCAAGGCAAAGCTCAAGGAAGCGCTTTCCGCTGGCAATCTGGAAAAGACCATGACCGCCCCGGTCACGGTGATTGTCTGCTATGACAGCTTTTTCTACGACAAGCTGGGCCAGCTTTTCCCGCATGCGGATGCCAAGCCCTGGTTCACCTCAAGCCCGGAATTCGCGGAAAAGACCGCGTTCCGCAATGGTTCCTTGCAGGGCGCCTATCTGATGCTGGCCGCGCGCGCTATTGGGCTTGATGTCGGCGCCATGAGCGGCTTTGACAATGCCAAGCTGGATGAGCTGTTCCTGGCTGGTACCGGCTGGAAGTCCAATTTCCTGGTTAATCTTGGCTATGGCGACCCCGCCGGGCTGTTTCCGCGCAGCCCGCGGCTTTCCTTTGATGAGGCGGCGCGGCTGGAATAGCCCCCCATGCCCGCCGGGTTTGACCCCGGCGGGTTCTGGCTTAAAGAGGCTCTTAATCCAGCAAGTTGAGAGACTGCCTTGAACAAGCCGCTGCCCAATTCCTTCCGCCAGGGGCCTGATGCCCGTGGCCGCTTCGGCCCCTATGGCGGGCGTTTCGTCGCTGAGACGCTGATGCCGCTGATCCTTGAGGTCGAAAAGGCCTATGAGGAAGCGAAGCGCGACCCCGCCTTCATGAATGAATGGCGCCGCCTGCTGACGCATTATGTCGGCCGGCCGAGCCCGCTTTGGTTCGCCGAACGCCTGACGCAAAAGCTCGGCGGGGCGAAAATCTATTTCAAACGCGATGAGCTGAACCATACCGGCGCGCATAAGATCAATGCCGTGCTGGGGCAGATCATGCTGGCCAAGCGCATGGGCAAAACACGCATCATCGCGGAAACCGGCGCCGGGCAGCATGGTGTTGCGACTGCCACCGCCTGCGCGCTGTTCGACCTGCCTTGCACCGTCTTCATGGGCGCGACGGATGTCGAACGTCAGCAGCCCAATGTGTTCCGCATGAAGCTGCTGGGGGCAGAGGTTGTGCCGGTGACCTCCGGCGCTGCGACGCTCAAGGATGCGATGAATGAGGGGCTGCGCGATTGGGTCGCCAATGTGCGCGATACCTATTACTGCATCGGCACGGTGGCTGGCCCGCATCCCTTCCCGATGATGGTGCGGGATTTCCAATCCGTGATCGGCACCGAAGCGCGCGAACAAATGCTCGCTGCCGAAGGGCGCCTGCCGGATTTGCTGGTGGCGGCGATTGGTGGCGGTTCCAATGCCATGGGGTTGTTCTACCCCTTCCTGGATGACGCGAGCGTTGCCATGCA
Source organism: Pseudomonadota bacterium (assembly GCA_039797035.1). GTDB lineage: Bacteria > Pseudomonadota > Alphaproteobacteria > Acetobacterales > Acetobacteraceae > Neoroseomonas. The sequence continues at coordinate 12,651 of JBDKIR010000456.1, forward strand.
TGGCGTGGAAGCCGCCGGCAAGGGTGTGGAAACCGAAGAACACGCCGCATCCCTCACCAAAGGGCGCCCTGGCGTGCTGCATGGCAATCGCACCTATTTGTTGCAGGATGAATTCGGCCAGATCCTGGAAGCGCATTCCATCAGCGCGGGGCTGGATTATCCCGGTGTCGGCCCCGAACATGCCTGGCTGCATGACATCAAGCGCGTTGAATATGTGAGCGCGACAGATGATGAGGCGCTGTCCGCCTTCCAGCTTTGTTCCAAAATGGAAGGCATCATCCCGGCCTTGGAACCGGCGCATGCGCTGGCGCATGTGATCAAGGTGGCGCCGACCATGGCCAAGGATAAGCTGATCATCATGAATATGTGCGGACGTGGGGATAAGGATATCTTCACTGTGGCCCGCGCCCTTGGCGTTTCGATGTGAGTGTCATGACAGGAACTTCCCGCATCGCCGCGCGCTTCGCGGCCCTTCGCGCCGAAGGGCGCGGCGCCTTGATCCCCTTTCTGGAAGCCTTCGATCCTGACCGTGCGACGGCCATGGAAATCCTGCGCGGCTTTCCGGGCGCGGGGGCTGATCTGATTGAAATCGGTTGCCCCTTTACCGACCCCATGGCGGATGGCCCGACGATTCAGCGCGCTGGTCAGCGCGGCTTGAAGGCTGGCGCGACATTGGCCGGCACGCTGCAAATGGTGCGCGAATTCCGCACGGGTGATGCGGCAACGCCGATCATTCTGATGGGTTACTACAACCCCATCCTGTCCTATGGCGCGAATTTCTGCGCCGATGCGGCGGCAGCCGGTGTGGATGGGCTGATCATTGTCGATGTGCCGCCCGAAGAAGCCGATGAAATCGAACCCCAGGCACGCGCTGCCGGGCTGGATATGATCCGCCTGATTGCGCCCACCACGGATGAGGCGCGGCTGCCCAAGGTTTTGGCCGCGACATCGGGCTTTGTTTATTACGTTTCCATCACCGGCATCACCGGCACGCGCAGCGCCAGCGGCGCTGAATTGGCCGATGCCATTCCGCGCATCCGCAAGCACACCAATCTGCCGATTGCGATTGGCTTTGGTGTGCGCACGCCGGAACAGGCTGCGGAAGCCGCGCGCATTGCCGATGGTGCGGTGGTGGCCTCCGCACTCATTGATGTGCTGGCGGGTGATCTGGATGCCGAAGGCCGCGCCAAGCCTGGCACGGCGCAGAAGGTGCTGGATCAGGTTGCGGCGCTGGCTGCTGCCGTGCGCAAGGTAAAGAAAGGCGCCTGAAGGCGCGTCCTAAGTTACTGAGAGGAAGAGCGTGATGACCACCCCCATTGGTCCCCTTTCCGGTTTGCGTGTGCTTGATCTGACGCGCGTTCTGGCCGGCCCCACCTGCACGCAAATGCTGGGTGATCTTGGCGCCGAAGTGATCAAGATTGAACGGCCCGAAGCGGGTGATGACACACGCGGCTTCGCGCCCCCCTTCGTGCCGAATACGAAGGAAAGTGCGTATTTCGTCGGCGTCAATCGCAACAAGAAATCCGTCACGCTTGATATCGCGAAGCCCGAAGGCCAAGCGATCATCCATAAGCTGCTTGAGCATTGCGATATCCTGGTGGAGAACTTCAAGGTCGGCGCTTTGGCGAAATACGGCCTGGGGTATGAGCAATTGGCCAAGACGCATCCGCGGCTGATCTATTGCTCGATCACCGGCTTCGGGCAGACCGGGCCTTACGCGCCGCGCCCGGGTTATGATGCGCTGATCCAAGCCATGGGTGGCGTGATGTCGCTGA
>JBDKIR010000457.1:0-4662 GCA_039797035.1 Pseudomonadota bacterium
TATGCTGGCCGGCGTTGGGCCTTTCGCGATTGAAAGCGGGCTGGTGCCAGCCGAAGAAGGCGAAACCCGCGTGATGATCCGCGCCGTGAATACCGGCGCCATGATCGAAGCCGTGGTGCAAACGCCGGGCAAGCGCGTGAATTACGAAGGCGATACCGCGATTGCCGGCGTGCCCGGCACGGCTGCCCCCATTGTGCTGAATTTCGCTGATGCGGTGGGCGGAGCGACTGGCAAGCTGATGCCAACCGGCAAGGCCATTGATGTGATTGATGGCGTTGAAGTCACCTGCCTTGATATCTGCATGCCGGTGGTGATCGCGCGCGCCAAGGATTTCGGCAAAACCGCCCGTGAAACCGCCAAGGAATTGGATGCCGATAAGGAATTCATGGCGCGGATTGAAGCCATTCGCCGCAAGGCGAGCCTTGCCATGGGCATGGGTGATGCGGAAGGCCGCGTCATTCCGAAATTCGCCATTATCGCGGAACCGGCTGGCGGCCAGGGCGGTGTCGCGGCGCGCTATTTCACGCCACTCGCTTGCCATGAAGCCATGGCGGTGACAGGCGGCATTTGCATCGCGAGTGCTTGCGTGCTGCCGGGCACGGTGGCGGAAGGTGTGGCGCAAATCACCGGGGCGGATCGCGAAACCATTGTACTGGAACACCCAACCGGTAGCATGGAAGCGGTGATCACCACGCGGCTTGCGGCGGATGGATCGCGGGAAGTGATCTCCGGCGGCACGCTGCGCACCGCGCGCCGCTTGATGGCGGGCGAGGTTTATGTCCCCGCCCGCGCTTGGGAAGGCGCTTAAGCCATTCATGGTGTGATCCGCAAAACGGACCACGCCATGACTCACTTTTGCGCGGCTGATTCACGGCTCCGGCTTTCAGCCTCCACCGATCAGACGCGCGCCGCCATCCCGCGCATAAAGGTCTCACGGAAGCGGATCGGGTCGCGGTCCGTTTGCGTCTTGCCGGGTTCATTATCAATCCGCGCGCCGATCACATGCGGGCCATCGGTCGTCAGGGCGCGGTCGATCAGCGCATCGAATTCTGCCTCATCCGCCGCCCAATGGGCGGAAGCAATGCCAGAGGCACGCGCAATCGCCACCAGATCAGTGCCGGCCTTGGCGGCTGGTGTGCCCTGGCCGCCGGTGATCTGGTAAATGCCGTTATCCCAGATAACAACAATCAGATTCTTCGGCGCCTGCGCGGCGATGGTGGAAAGGCAGCCCAGCTGCATCAGCAGGGATCCATCACCTTCCAGCGCGAAAACGCGCCGTTCCGGCTGCGCGATGGCAACACCCATGGCGATGGGCGCGGCCAAACCCATGCTGCCCAGCATGTAGAAATTCTCGGCCCGATGGCCGGCAGCCCATAAATCCCAGTTGGAATTGCCGATGCCGCCAATCACGGCTTCCTGCTTGGTCAGCTTGCCCACCACGCGCTTGGTCAGCGCGGCGCGGTTCATCACTTGCGTATTGCGACGATCTTCCATGATCAGCGCCCCCCGGTCAGCAAGGGTGAGAGAATCAGGCAAGCCGGCCAGCGCGTGGCGAAGGCTTGGCGCATGGTGCGGCTGGCGATGAAGGCGGCTTCATCCATGCGGGACAGGGTGTGGTGTTCAATACCCATGCTGTCCAGGATCGGGCGCATGGTGCGGCAGACAATCGCCTGACCGGGATTGAATTCACCGAGCGTGCCGCGTTCGCTCACCATCATCAGCACCGGGATTTGGCTGGCCACAACCAGGGAGGCGAGCACATTGGGCAGCGTCGCCAGGCCCGATGTCTGCATCAGCACAATGCCACGCATCCCCGCCATGGTGGCGCCGGCCACAATGCCAATGGCTTCTTCCTCACGTGCGGCGGCGAAGGTGGTGAAAAAGGGATCGGCTTGGCAGCCTTCAATCAGGGGGCGCAGCACATTATCCGGCACATAGGTAACGAGCCGAACATTATTGTCCTTCAAGGCTTGGCGGACGATGCCATGCCAGCTTGGCGCGCTTTCAGCGGCACTCGACATGATGGGCGTTTGCTCCATTGCAATGAGAAGATGGGAGTCTATTGCGAAGCTGCGCGCCCGCCAAGCGCGCGAGGGGTTAAGGCACCGGCACATCCAATAGCCACGCCGTGGCGGGGAAGGCGATGGAGGCGATGATGGTGGTGAAAAGCACCGCGGCCGAGGCTTCCTCAGCACCCACCCCCTGGCGTTGCGCGAGGAGATAGGCATTCGTCGCGGTTGGCATGGCGGCAAGCAAGACGCCGCAATTGATCCAGAAGGGATCAAAGCCGAGCCATGGCCCCAGAACGAACCAGATCAGGGCCGGGTAGATGAAAAGCTTGGCGGCAGTGATGCCGAAAGCCACCGTGAAAAGCCGCCCATCGATTTTGAGCCGCCCGAGCGTACCCCCGAGCGCGAAGAGCGCCGCCGGTCCCGCCGCATTGCCGAGAAAGGACAGGAAGCGTTCCACCGGCGCGGGGATGGGGACTTCAATGCCGGCAGCCAGCGCGCCGAGCGCGATGGAAAGAATAACCGGGCTCCGCGCCAGGCCGCGCAAGCCGGTCATCACCGCTTGCAGCCCCGCCCCCTTGGCGGCAGGCGCCATCAGCATGGACCCAAGGGCGATGATCACCGCGACTTCCGCAACAATCGCCATGGCGACCGGCCCGGCGATACGCGGCCCCAGCATGGGCAGCATCAGCGGTGGCGCCAGATAGCCAACATTGCCCATGGCGGCCGCCGCGCCGAAGGCCGAACCCACGCGCAAGCCCCGCCCGGCGATGATCCCGGCCAGCATCACCAGGGCGAACATCGCCAAGCAAGCGCCCAGATAGCCGCTGAAATAAAGCAGATCGAAGCTTTCACGCAGCGGCTGGGCGGCCATCAGCTTGAACAGCATGGCTGGCAGCGCGACGTTGAAGCTGAAAATCCCCACCGCCTCCATGGCGGCAGGCGGCATCCATTTGCGCTTCGCCGCAGCGAAACCAAAAGCCACCACCGCAAAAATCGGCAGGCAGAGGGCGAGGAAAGCAAGCACGGCGCAACCTTAGATCAGATCATGCGCGCCGTGAAACATTCGCCGATAGACACCACCCAAAACTGTGGCGCGGGCTGACGCTTGCGGCACCTACTGGGCTTGGGCGCTGGCTTCGCTCCGTGTCGCCCCGACACGGGACGCGAGCGATGCCGCCAGGAAATCATCCAATTCGCCATCCAGCACGGCGGCCGGATTGCCCTTTTCAACGCCGGTGCGCAGATCCTTCACCATCTGATAGGGCTGCAAGACGTAGCTGCGGATCTGATGCCCCCAGCCGATATCGGTCTTGCCCGCTTCGGTCGCGGCATTCACCGCTTCGCGCTTGGACAATTCCAATTCGTATAAACGCGCTTTCAGCATGCCCATGGCAATGGCGCGGTTGCGGTGCTGGCTGCGGTCCTGGGTGGACGCCACCACAATCCCGGTTGGGATATGGGTGAAGCGCACGCCGGATTCAGTCTTGTTCACATGCTGCCCACCCGCGCCGGAAGCGCGGAAGGTATCGGTCTTAAGGTCCGCCGGGTTGACCTCAATCTCGATCTTGTCGTCGACCACCGGATAGACATAGACCGACGCAAAACTTGTGTGCCGGCGCGCGGCCGAATCAAAGGGGCTGATCCGCACCAGCCGATGCACGCCGCTTTCGGTCTTGAGCCAGCCATAGGCATTGGGCCCGCTGATCTGAATGGTGGCGGATTTCAGCCCCGCCTGTTCGCCCGGGCTTTCTTCCGTCAGCAGCACCTTATAGCCATGCTGTTCGGCCCAGCGCGAATACATGCGCAGCAGCATTTCCGCCCAATCCTGGGCTTCCGTGCCGCCACTGCCGGAATTCACTTCCAGGAAGGCGTCATTGGCATCGGCTTCACCGGAAAGCAGGCTTTCAATCTCCCGCTTCTTCGCCTCTGCCGCCAAGCGTTCCAGATCGGCGGTGGCGGCATTGGCGGTATCGGCATCGCCCTCAGCCTCGGCCAATTCAATCAGGCCGAGTGCATCTTCCACATCACGTTCCAGGCGTTTGACGCCATCGATCTGTTCGGACAGCCGCCCGCGTTCGCGCATAACGCGCCCCGCCTCATCGGCATTATTCCAGAGCGACGGGTCTTCGACCCGCGCGTTCAGTTCTTCGAGACGACGGACAGAGGCATCCCAGTCAAAGATGCCTCCTCAGCAGGGACACCGATGCGGTGATCTGCTCGTGCAGGGATTGGGCGTCAGCGCGCATGATGCGGGGCTAATAGAGCCCGCCGAGGTCCCTGTCGAGGCGCGTTTCGCCCGTGCCATCGGGGCTATCCCCGGTGATCACATCCGCCCAGCGCCGGGCGTTGTTTTCCGTGCCCGGGTGGAAGGGCTCCATAATGGTGCCATTGCCGGCGCTGACGCGCATCAGCGTGACGCCCGGCGGGCGCCGGAAGGGCACCGGTGGGCTGCCAGCCAGGGCAGAGGCGACCACCTCGCGGAAAATGGGCGCGGCATTGCTGCCGCCCGTTTCATCGCGCCCCATGCTGCGTGGTTCATCAAAGCCAACCCAGACCGCGACGACGATATCGGGGGTGAAGCCGACAAACCAATTATCCTTGTAGTCATCCGTCGTGCCGGTTTTGCCGGCAACGGGCCGGCCGAGGCGCG
>JBDKIR010000458.1:0-11209 GCA_039797035.1 Pseudomonadota bacterium
GCAAACGCACGCCCGCCGCCAAGGCGCGGGCATGGGTATCAAGCCCAGGAAAGGCCGGCAGCAAGGATGGGTGGATATTGATCAAGCGGCCTTCCCAGCGCTGGACAAAGCCTTCCGTCAAAACCCGCATGAAGCCGGCCAGGGCGATGATCTCCACCCCATGCTTGCTCAATTCCGCTTCCAGCGCCGCTTCAAACCGCGCCCGATCGCCCTTGAAGGCGCGGCTTTCGACCACCGCTGTCGGCACCCCATGCGCCGCCGCAGTCGCCAACCCCGCCGCATCGGCGCGGTTGGAGAGCACGAGCACGGGCTCGGCCGGGTAATCCTGCCCGGCCGCCGCCAGAATGGCCGCCATATTGGACCCGCGCCCGGATATCAGGAGCGCGAGGCGCGCCCGCTTCATCACCTTGGCCAGGCCTGGGGCAGGTTCTGGATGCGAATGCCCGCCGGGCCGCTGGATGCTTCCAAATGGCCGATGCGGAAGGGCTTTTCACCCGCTTCGGTCAACATGGCCATCGCGGCATCCGCGCCGCTCGCCGGCACCGCCAGCACCATGCCCAGCCCGCAATTGAAGACGCGGAGCATTTCATCGGCGCTGACATTCCCCGCTTCGGCCAGAAAGGCAAAAACCGGCGGCACGGGCCAGCTGCCCGCTTCCAGCACTGCGGTCACCCCGGCCGGCAGTACGCGTGGCAGATTGCCAGGCAGCCCACCGCCGGTGATATGCGCCGCCGCATGCAGCAAGCCTGCGCGATGCAGCGCAATCAGCGGCTTTACGTAAATCCGCGTGGGCGCCAGCAAGGCTTCGCCCAGTTTCTGGCCAGGGGCGAAGGGCGCTGCATCGGCCAGCGTCAGGCCGCGCGCCGCCAGGATCCGCCGCACCAGGGAAAAGCCATTGGAATGCACGCCGGACGACCCGAGCCCGAGCAGCACATCGCCCGCCGCCACCTTGGCCGGCAGCAGCTGCCCCCGTTCCGCGGCGCCCACGGAAAATCCAGCCAGGTCATAGTCATCCGCGGCATACATGCCGGGCATTTCGGCGGTCTCACCACCGACCAGGGCGCAGCCCGCCTGGCGGCAGCCTTCCGCAATGCCCGCGATCACCGCCCGCGCCTGTTCCAGCTGCAGCTTCCCGGTGGCGAAATAATCCAGGAAGAACAGTGGCTCGGCGCCCTGCACCACCAGATCATTCACGCACATGGCGACAAGATCGATGCCCACGGTATCGTGAATGCCCGCTTCAATCGCCACGCGGAGCTTTGTGCCGACGCCATCGGTGGAGGAAACCAGCACCGGATCGTTGAATCCGGCTGCTTTTGGGTCAAAAAGCGCGCCAAAGCCGCCAAGCCCGCCCATGACACCGCTGCGATTGGTCGCGCGTGCCAGGGGCTTGATGGCTTCCACCAAGGCGTCGCCTGCCTCAATATCCACACCCGCATCGCGGTAGGTGAGGCTCTGGGGGCTGGAACTGGTCAGGGCGACCTCCGATTTGGTAAAGGGGTAAAGGCCTATACCGTCATGAGGCGCGGCGGCAAACTCTCAGCGCCCGGAAAAAGCGCGAAGGAAAAGGTTCGATGGCGATGTTGCACATCCCAGGGCAGGCAGGAAGGTCCTTTGCGGCCATTCTCTTCGCGACCGCGGGCCTGAGCGCCCTGGCCCCCGCCCCGCTTGGCGCGCAGCCCGCCGACCCGGTGGCGAACGCTGAGGCACGCCCCAGCAGCCCGGCGTCAGATGCGCTGACGCAGCGCAATGTGCCGGCCGAAGCCACGGCGGAAAATGGCGTTATCGCCCAGGAACGCGCTTTTGTTGCCGGCCGGCGCGCCGCTTGGGAGCGCATTCAGGGCACCGTCGATACCACCCGCAGGCCAAGCGATGCCGAGCTGGATCGCATGGTGCGTTCCATTGTGATTGAACAGGAAATCACCGGCCCGCAGCGCTATAGCGGGCGCTTGACCATCCAGTTTGATGCCGAAGCGGTACGCAGCTTTGCCGAAGGCGGCGAAATTCGCCAATCCGTTGCCGGACGCGCGGCGCAGCAGGAAGCCGCCAGCGTGGCGCCGCCCACCCCGATCCTCACCTCACTCGAAGCGGTGGCCCGCTACACGTCATTGCAGGAATGGGTCGAGATTCGCCGCCGCCTGACCGCTGCGGGGGCAAAGCTGGATGTGGTTGGCATCAGCACGGATCGCGCCAGGCTGCGTTTGGGGCTGCGCGTACCAGTTGGCCTGGCACCAGAAGATTTCAGCCGACATGGGCTGCGCCTTGCCCCCGGGACGGGCGCGGTGAATGACCAGTGGCGTCTTGGTCTTGCCGGACGGTCCTGATCTTCGACGTATCGAGCAAACCTCGCCCGATGCGGCGAGGGCGGGGTTGTTTACCCTGCCCAATCTCATCACGCTTGGGCGCTTATGCGCAGTTCCCGCCGCCATTTGGCTGATGCTGCAGCATCGCCTGGATGTCGCCTTTCTGGTCTTTATCGGCGCCGGCATTTCGGACGCCCTGGATGGCTGGATCGCTCGGGTCTGGAATGCGCGTTCCATGCTGGGTGCCGTGCTTGATCCGGTGGCGGATAAGGCCTTGCTGGTATCGGTTTATGTGACCTTGGCGGCGATCGGCGTATTGCCCGATTGGCTTGCCATTCTGGTGGTGTTTCGCGATTTGCTGATTGTGGGTGGCGTATTGGTTTTATGGGCCATTGGGCTGCCGCCACGCATCAAGCCAATTTTCATTTCCAAGGCCAATACGGCAATCCAAATTGCCTTGGCAGCCTTGGCATTGCTGCTTGCGGGTTTCGGCTTATCGGCGCCCGTGTTGCTCGACGCCATGATCTGGGGCGTGGCGGCGACCACCTTTGCCTCAGGTGTTGCCTATGTTGTGCAGGCGGCGCGGCGCACTGCCGGGTGGACCACATGAACGACGCAACACCGCGCGCCGCCGCACCGCGTGGCGTGACGCCACCGGTCACAGGCGCCCGCAGCGCCACCAAGGCGCAACGCAGCGCCTTATTGGTTGGCCTTGCGATAAGCCTGCTGTTCTGCCTGTGGTTGTTTCAAGGCATTCTGACGCCCTTCGTTCTGGCGGCCACCATCGCCTATTTTCTTGACCCGCTGGCAACACGGCTGACACGGCTTGGCCTGCCCCGCAGCCTGGCCGCCTTTTCACTCTTGCTCTTGCTCGCTGCCTGCACCTTGGTGGCCTTGCTGTTGCTCTATCCCTTGATCGTGACGCAGATCGGCGTGCTGGTGCAGCGCCTGCCGGCCTATATCGCCGGTATTGGTCAGGCATTACGCGATGCGCTGACACGTCTGGAAGAAACCCTTGGCCCGGAAATGCTCGACCAACGCCTGCGCGAATTGGCGATCAGCCAGGCAGGGTCCATGCTGTCCTGGCTGGGCACGGCGGCAACGCGGCTGATTGGCGGCGGCTTTGCGCTGTTCAATGTTTTCACCTTGGTGGTGGTGATGCCGGTGGTCGCGTTTTATCTGCTGCGCGATTGGCCGGGCATGCTGACACGCCTTGAAAGCTGGATGCCCCGCCGGAGTTCCGCCGTGCTGCGCCAGATCGCGCGTGATACTGACCGTGTGCTGTCCGCCTGGCTGCGCGGGCAATTGCTCTGCTGTCTTGCGCTGGGTGGCTTCTATGCCGTTGCCTTGCATTTCGCCGGGCTGGAGTTGGGCATTACCATCGGCATCATGTCGGGCTTACTGACCTTCATTCCCTATGTCGGCTCACTCACAGGGTTTGCCACTGCGGTGCTCTTGGCCATTGGGCAGTTTGGCAGCTGGCAGGAAGTGATGGTGATCGTGGCCATTTTCATCATCGGCCAAGGCATCGAAGGCTATGTGATCTATCCCTATCTACTGGGGGATCGGGTGGAATTGCATGCGGTCTGGGTGATTTTTGCGCTTTTTGCTGGCGGCGTCGCTTTTGGTTTTCTGGGTGTTTTGCTGGCCGTGCCCATGGCGGCAACGATTGGTGTTGTCACGCGCTATTGGCTGCGCCGTTACCTTGAAAGCCCGCTTTACCTCGACCCGCCAAGGACAGGGCCGTAATGCGCCAATTGCTGCTGCCCCTGCCTGCCGCGCCATCCATGCGTGTTGAGGACATCATTGAAGATCCGTCCAATGCTGCGGCGCTGACCTGGCTTGGCAAGCCAGAGACATGGCCCTTGGGGCGTTTGGCACTGTTTGGTGAGGCTGGCACGGGCAAGACCCATCTGGCCCGCGCCGCCGCGGCGCGTTTTGGCTGGCGGTGGCTGGAAGGCAGCAGCTTGCGCGGCCTGCCCGGCCCGGCTGTGCAAGGCAGCGTTCTGGATGATGCCGATTGCGTGCCAGAGGAAACCTCCCTGCTGCACCTGATCAATCTCTGCGCCGAACGCGGTGAGACGCTGTTGCTGATTGGCCGCAAAGCGCCGGCACGTTGGCCCACGCGCCTGCCGGATTTGGCGAGCCGCTTGCGCGCCACCCAAGCGGTTGAGGTGGCGCCACCTTCGGATGCCTTGCTGCGCGGCCTGCTGGCCAAGCTTTTCGCGGATCGGCAATTGCGCGTGGATGCCGAATTGCAGGCTTGGCTGCTGGCGCGCCTGCCGCGCGATGCGCGCAGCCTGGCCGAAGCGGTGGCGCGCCTGGATCGTGCTGCCCTGCTGTCTGGCGGCCGGCTATCGCGTTCCATGGCAAGGATGGTGCTGGGCAGCTGGGACGCCTTCGATGGTTTCGATGAAATTTCGAAGACAGAACCGCGCGCGACCTCCTCTTCCCCAACGCCTCTGATATAGGGCCGAAGCATGAGCGACATAATGCCCGATATCGAAGCCTTCCCGCTGGCCGAAAGCCCGGCACGCTTCAGCAACCGGGAATTATCCTGGCTGGCCTTCAATCAGCGCGTGCTGGAAGAAGCGGGCAATGCGCGCCATCCGCTGCTGGAACGGCTGCGCTTTGTCGCCATTTCCGCCAATAACCTGGATGAATTCTATTCCGTCCGCGTGGCCGGCCTGGTGGGGCAGGATCGCGCTGGCGTTGCCACCACATCACCGGATGGCTTGACCCCGGCGCAGCAGCTTGTCGCCATTCATGAACGGGCCCGCGCCCTGATCGATGGCCAGCAGGAAAGCTGGCAAGCCTTGCGCGCCATGCTGCGCGAAGCACGGCTGACCGTGGTTGATCGGCCCGATCTGACCGATAGCGACAAGGAATGGCTGGAAGATTGGTTCATGGAACGCGTCTTCCCCGTGCTGACCCCCTTGGCGGTGGACCCGGCGCACCCCTTCCCTTTTATCGCCAATCTGGCGCTGTGCCTGGTTTTCAAACTGGTGCGCGAGGAAGATGGCGGCACCATGCGGGCGCTATTGCCCTTGCCGCCACAGGTGCAGCGCTTCATTAGGCTACCGGCACGGCGCGGAAGTGGCGCGATCCGTTTCGTGCTGCTGGAAGATGTCATTCTTCTCTTCCTCGATCGTCTTTTCCCCGGCTTCATCATGGCCGAACGCGGCCTGTTTCGCCTGATCCGCGATACCGATGTGGAATTCGAAGAAGAAGCCGAAGACCTGGTGCGGTCTTATGAAAGCGCCCTGAAACGGCGGCGGCGTGGCCGCGCCATCCGGCTTTCCATCACCGCCGATACGCCCGCGGATATGCTGGATTTCGTGGCTGAGGAATTGGATGCGCCACGGTCAGAGATTTTTGTGGTTGATGGCCTGCTTGGACTTTCCGATCTGACGCAATTGATCGTGGATGACAGGCCGGATTTGCTGTTCACGCCTTATACGCCGCGCTTTCCGGAACGCATCCTGGATTTCGGTGGCGATTGCTTCGCCGCCATCCGCGCCAAGGATATTGTGGTGCATCACCCTTACGAAAGCTTCGATGTGGTGGTGCAATTCCTGCGGCAAGCCGCGCGCGACCCCAATGTGATCGCCATCAAGCAGACGCTCTATCGCACCACGCGTGATAGCCCCATCGCCAAGGCGCTGATTGAAGCGGCGGAGGCAGGCAAGAGTGTCACTGGCATTGTGGAGTTGAAGGCGCGCTTCGATGAGGAACGCAACATCGCCCTTGCCCGTGAATTGGAAGCGGCCGGGGTGCAGACGGTATTCGGCTTTGTGGAATTGAAGACCCACGCCAAGGTGAGCCTTGTGGTGCGGCGTGAGGGACAGCAATTGCGATCTTACGCGCATTTCGGCACAGGCAATTACCACCCTGTGACGGCGCGCATCTATACCGATCTTTCCTATTTCACCGCCGACCCAGCCCTGACACGCGATGCGGCCAAGCTGTTCAATTACATGACCGGCTATGCGCGGCCGGAAATGATGGAAAAGCTGGCTTTCTCCCCCCTCACCACACGCCCAACGCTGCTCGCGCTCATCAAACAGGAAATCGCCTTCGCACGGGAAGGCAAGCCGGCTTCCATCTGGATCAAGATGAATTCGCTGGTGGATGAAACATTGATTGATGCGCTCTACGCCGCATCCCAGGCGGGCGTGAAGGTGGATGCGATTGTGCGTGGCATTTGCTGCATGCGCCCCGGCGTGCCTGGGCTTTCGGATAATATTCGCGTCAAATCCATTGTCGGGCGGTTTCTGGAACATTCCCGCGTCTATGCTTTCGGCAATGGGCATCGGCTGCCATCACGCCGGGCGAAAGTTTTCATTTCTTCCGCCGATTGGATGGCGCGCAACATGGATTGGCGCGTGGAAACCATGGTGCCGGTCGAAAACGCAACCGTGCATGCGCAGGTGCTTGATCAGATCATGGTCATCAATCTGAAGGATACGCTGCAAAGCTGGCAGCTTGGGCCTGATGGGCATTGGGGCCGTATTGAAGCGGCAGAAAATGGCGTCTCAGCCCATGAGTATTTCATGACCAACCCATCCCTTTCGGGACGCGGCAGCGCCTTGGCGCGTACCGCCCGGCGGGCGCGTCAGGATAAGGTGCGGCAAGATTGATGGATGGCACCAATCCTGGGCCGGATGCCGGCCTCAATGAAATGACCGCACGCTGCGGCGTGGTGGATCTTGGGTCCAATTCCGTGCGCCTGGTGGTGTTTGAAGGGCGCGGGCGCAATCCGGTCACGATCTTCAATGAAAAAGCCGTGCTGGGGCTTGGGCGCGGCCTGCATGATACCGGGCAATTGAACCCCGCCGCCATGGCGCAGGCGCTGACCATCATGCAGCGCTACCACACGGTGGCGCGTGCGATGGGCGCATCACCGATTGAAGTCTTGGCGACCGCCGCAGTGCGTGACGCGAGCAACGGCCCCGCCTTCGTTGCGGAATTGATGCGGGCCTTGCCCGGCGCACCCATCCGAATCTTGAGCGGTGATGAAGAAGCGCGGCTTTCCGCCGATGGTGTCCTGCTGGGCTTTCCGGGGGCGGATGGCATTCTGGGGGATATTGGCGGCGGTTCCTTGGAATTGGTGGAATTATCCTCAGGCGTGCAAGGGCGCAGTGTCAGCCTGCCGATTGGCACCATTCGCCTTTCCGATCGCGCCAAGGCAGACCCCGCACGGGCGCGCCGCATTGTCTCAGAAGAATTGGGGAAGATTCCCTGGATTGGCAGTTCCGCCGGGCGGGATCTCTATCTGGTTGGTGGCGCATGGCGTGCCATTGCGCGCGTACACATGGCCCAAACCGGCTATCCGCTATCCATCGTGCATCATTACGGTCTGCCACGCGATGAGGCGCGGGACCTCGCCAATGTGTTGATGGCCGCAACCCGCCGCACTTTGGAACGCATGGCGGGCGCGCCAAGCAAACGGCTTGCGGATTTGCCCCTGGCCGCCCTGGTGCTGCGCCGTCTGCTCCGTGCGACAGGCGCACGGCGCGTTGTCTTCAGCGCCAATGGGTTGCGGGAAGGCTGGTATGCCCGCCTGCTGAGCGCGACCGAACGCGGGCGTGACCCATTACTAGCCGCCGCACGCGATATGGCGTCACGTTTCGGCCGGGAACAGGCTTTGCCGCCAGCGCTTTTCGCCTGGACCGCGCCATTGTTTGAAAATGAAACCGCCATGGCGGCGGCATTGCGCGAAGCCGCCTGTTGGGTGAGCGATATCGGCAGCCATGATCACCCGGATTATCGCGCCGAACATGCTTTTTTCCGTGTCCTGCGTCAGCCCGGCGTGGGTTTCGACCATCACGCCCGCGCCTTCCTGGCACTCGCGGCAGCGCTGCGTTATGAGGCCGAAACCGAAGCCCCCTTCCTGCCATCAGCGCGCTTATTGCTGGATGTCGCAACATTGCGGCGCGCCGAAATTCTGGGGGCCGCTTTCCGATTGGCCTATACGCTTTCGGGTGGCACGCCCGTATTGCTGGCCAGCACCTCCCTGGAACGGCGCAGCAGCCGGCTGGTTCTGCGCCTGACGGAAGGCAGCGGGGTTTTTGCCGGCGAAAGTGTCGTCAGGCGGCTTGAAACCTTGGCCGCAGCGCTCGGTCTGGATTCCAGCGTGGAAGTCACACCGCAGCGCTGACGCGCCAAGGAAATGCTACTGCCTTAACGCGCAGGCGCGGGATCAAAGCCATCTGGCGTAATGCCGCGCGGCTTGATCATGTCGTAAGGTCCGCGCGGCAGGAAACGGCCCGTGCCTGGTTCCGCCTGCACCTTGCCGTCACGCATCACCACATCACCACGGCGAATGGTCATGACCGGCCAGCCGGTGACTTCCATCCCCTCATACGGCGTGTAATCGATCGCGTGCTGCATCAGGGCATTGGTGATTGTCACCTTCTTTTTCGGATCCCACAGCACCAGATCCGCATCCGCACCCACCGCAATCATGCCCTTGCGCGGGGCTAGGCCCATCAAGCGCGCCGGGTTCGTGCTGGTCAGGCGCACGAATTCATCCAGCGTGATGCGCCCTTTCGAAACACCTTCGCTGAAAATGATGGGCAGGCGCGCCGTGAAGCCCGGGATACCGTTCGGGATATCGCGGAATACGGCATCAGAGCCGTTCTGGCGCTTGCCCTTTTCGCCTTCGAAGGAAAAGGCGCAGTGATCCGAGGAAATCACATCAAGCGTGCCACGGCGAATCATCTCCCACACACGCGCATGTTCTTCCTTGGTGCGTGGCGCAGGGCTGCACATGAATTTGGCACCCTCAAAGCCGGGGCGATCCATATCGGCGGCGGTCAGGCTGACATATTGCGGGCAGGTTTCGCCCCATACCTTCACGCCGCGCGCTTGGGCGCGGGCAATTTCCTCGGCCGCTTCGGCGCAAGAAACATGGAAGATCTGGATCGGCTGATCCACCAATTCAGCCAGCGCAATGGCGCGATGCGTGGCTTCACGTTCCACCACCGGCGGGCGCGCCCAGGCATGGTATTTCGGCGCCGTCAGGCCATGCTTCAACAATTCATGTGTGCGCCAATTGATGGCATCATAGTTTTCGCAATGCACTGTCACCAGGCAGCCAAGTTCACGCGCCTTGCAGAGCACCCGCAGATATTGCTCATCACGCAAATGCAGCGGTTCATAGGTAAGAAAAACCTTCAAGCTACGCACGCCTTCAGCCACCAGGCGCGGCACTTCCTCATTCATCACGGCATCGGTCGGGTCGCTGATGATCTGATGGAAGGCATGGTCAATCATGCCCTTGGCGGCGCGGGCGCGGTAATCCGTATAGCGATCCCAAACGCCATAGCCCTTCCATTGCGGAATGAAGCAGACCACCGATGTGGTACCGCCGGCAAAGGCCGCGGTGGAAGCGGTGGCGAAGCTTTCCTCATTGACGGTCAGCGGCGGTTCCGCCTCGCCCGTGCTGGCATAGCCCCCGCGTGAGGGTTCTTCGATATGGCAATGGCTATCCACACCGCCGGGCAGCACCAGGGCACCACCCGCATCGACAACCCGTGCCGCATCCGTGATGCGTTCCGCAAGCGCGACGATGCGCCCATCCTTCACGCCAATATCGCAGCGGCTTGTGCCGAAACCGGTCGCCACTTCACCACCGCGTATCGCCAGATCAAATTCAGCCATGGTCAACTCCCATCGTTGCAATTCAGCGCCGATCTGCCGCCTCTCCGCCATAGCCGCGACCATAGCGCCCTTCCAGGCGTCTTTGGATAAAGTCCCAGGCCGTCGTCATCGCCAGATAATATACTGCCGCCGCCAAGGAAAGCTCCAGCAACAGGAAGCGTTCCTGAATGGGAATCTGCGCCCAGCGCCATCGGTACGACACCACGGCGGATGCGATACTGGGCCGGGCGAATATCTCAGCAGCTTTTTCTCTGGTGGGTTTCAGGGGCTGAGGACCAGCGCGCTGCGGCCAAGCCAGCGGCACGCCCGGTGCTGCAACAGGCTTGCAGTAAATAGCCGCCCGTGGGCGCTTCCCAATCCAGCATTTCGCCACAGGCAAAAACGCCGGGCCTACGGCGCAGCATCAGGTTTTCATCCAGTTCCGACCAAGACAACCCGCCCGCCGCGGAAATGGCGCGCGCCAAGGGGAAACAACCTGTCAGTTGCAGCGGCAGCCCCTTGATCAGCCCGGCAAGATCATGCCCCGGCGCGCCCGCACGCAAGGCTTCCTGCACGAGCGCAATGCCAACCGGCGCAAGCCCCGCATCGCGCCGCAAATGATTGGCCAGTGAAAGCCCGCCGCGCCGCGCTGCCAAGCGGGCTGCCAAATCAGCGCGCGGCATATCGGGGCGCAAATCAAGGTGCAGCGTCACGGTTCCATGCAGCGCCAAGGCGTCGCGCAGGCTGGCACTCAAGGCATAAACCGCGCCACCTTCCAAACCGGCTTCGGTGATCATGGCTTCGCCACGTTGCGTGATGGAGCCGAAAGAAAGCGCAATGCGCTTCAGCGGCGTGCCAGCAAAGCGCTGCCGAATATGATCCGACCAGGCGATGGTGAAACCGCCATTGGATGGCTGCCAAGGTTTGACCGTGACATCAGGCAAGGCTGCAGGCCAGGCACCATCCGACCCAAGCCTTGGCCAGGAAGCACCGCCCAGCGCCAGAATATAGCCATCAGCGCCAAGCGTGACCTCACCAGACGGCGTTGCAAAACGCGCCGCGCCATCTGGCGCAAATCCCAACCAATAATGGCGGAGCTTGAACTGCACCCCAAGCGCATCAAGCCGCGCCAGCCAGGCACGCAATAAGGGTGAGGCTTTCATCGCGCGCGGAAAAACGCGCCCAGAACTGCCCGTGAAACAGGCTTGCCCCAAACCTTCACACCAATCGATCAGCGCGGCTGGGGGAAAGCTTTGTATATG
>JBDKIR010000459.1:0-6100 GCA_039797035.1 Pseudomonadota bacterium
CTGCCGATTGCACGCGACATGTGCCAGAAGGTGATTGTTGTCGGGTCGAATGATCTGCAATCGCTTTATGTTGCCAATAATGTCTGCTCGGCAGTGGAATATTTCCGCAAGCTCGGCGGCAATGTTGGCGTCGCTGGCATGGTCATCAACAAGGATGATGGCACGGGCGAGGCGCATGCCTTCGCGGCCGAAGCCGGCATTCCTGTCTTGGCCGCCATTCCGGCTGATGAGGATATTCGCCGCAAATCGGCCAATTACGAAATCATCGGCAAGCCCGGTGGGCGTTGGGCCGCCGTATTTGAGGAATTGGCGACCCAGGTGGCCGAAGCGCCGCCGCTGCGCCCGAAGCCCCTTACGCAGGAAAACCTGCTTGGTCTGTTCAAGGGCGAAGCGGTCGGCCGTGATGTGGTGCTGAACCCCGCGACCATGGAAGACATGTGCGCGGCGGAAGTGCTGAACAAGCCATCCCTTGAAGTGGTGTATGAGGGCGTCTGAGGGAATGGACACGCTTCCCCCGTCTTCGCCGCCTGCCACCCCGGAAGGGGCCGCCTGCCATGGCGGCAGGGAGACCTTGGCGGCTGCGGCGCGCGCGGCCGGCAAGTCTGAGGTGATGGATAAATTGGCGGCGGATTATCCGCGCGGCCCGCATGATCAACCGCAATCCATGTGCCCGGCTTTCGGTTCCTTGCGTGTTGGTCTGCGCATGCGCCGTGTGGCGACGATCCTTTCCGGCAGCGCGTGCTGCGTTTACGGATTGACCTTCACCAGCCATTTCTATGGCGCCCGGCGCAGCGTGGGTTACGTACCCTTCAATTCCGAAACGCTGGTCACCGGCAAGCTGTTTGAAGATATCCGCGACGCTGTGCATGCCACGGCCAATCCGGATGAATATGACGCTGTCATCATCACCAATCTCTGTGTGCCTACGGCGTCTGGTGTGCCATTGGAATTGCTCCCGAAGCAGATCAATGGTGTGCGCGTAATTGGTATTGATGTGCCGGGCTTCGGTGTGCCAACGCATGCGGAAGCGAAGGATGTGCTGGCTGGGGCGATGTTGCGCTATGCGCGCACGGAAGCCGAAGCAGGCCCCGTGGCACGGCCCAGGGATTACGTGATGGATCAGCGCAGTGTTGCGCTGGTTGGTGAATTATTCCCGGCCGATCCGCCCGGCATTGGCGCGCTCTTGGCGCCGATGGGTCTCAGCCTGGCGCCGCAGACACCGGCGCGCGAATGGCGGGATCTTTATGCGGCACTCGACAGCGTTGTGGTTGGCGCGGTGCATCCCTTCTACACCGCTACCATTCGTGAATTTCGTGCGGCGGGCCGCCCGGTGGTTGGTTCGGGTCCGGTGGGCGTTGATGGTACGGCCGCCTGGCTGGAAGCGATTGGTGCCGCAGCCGGCGTGAAGCCGAGTGACATCGCCGCCGCCAAGACCCGCGCCTTGCCCGCCATTCGGGGTGCCTTGGCGGCAAACCCAGTCAAGGCCCGCATCACCGTTTCCGGCTATGAGGGTTCGGAATTGCTGGTGGCGCGCCTGCTGATCGAAGCCGGCGCGGAAGTACCCTATGTCGGCACCGCCGCGCCGCGCACTGAATGGAGCGAGACGGATCGCGCCTGGCTGCAGGATCATGGCTGCCACGTGCAGTATCGTGCCAGCCTGGAGCAGGATATCGCGGCCATGCGCGATGCGCGGCCCGATCTGGCGCTGGGCACCACGCCGCTGGTGCAGAAGGCCAAGGAACTTGGCACGCCGGCACTCTATTTCACCAATATGGTATCGGCCCGGCCGCTTTTCGGCCCTGCTGGCGCTGCTTCCATGGCAGGCATTGTCGCGGCGCAAACCGGCGGGCGCGAACGCTTCGCGCGCATGGTTTCCTTCTTCGAAGGTGTCGGCACGCCGGATGGTGCGGGCTACGGCTTCAAGGAAAAGCCGGTGGATCCGCCTGGCTTCCGTGATCGGCAGCGGAAACTCCGCGCCGCCAAGGCCAAGGCCGAAGAAGCGGTGGGGAGCTGAGCGATGCTCGTTCTCGATCATGATCGCGCTGGAGGCTACTGGGGGGCGATTTACGCCTTTTCCGCCATTCGTGGCTTGCGCGTGGTGATTGATGGGCCGGTGGGTTGTGAAAACCTGCCCGTGACGGCGGTGCTGCATTACACGGATGCGCTGCCGCCCCATGAATTGCCGATTGTCGTGACCGGGCTTGATGAGGAATCACTGTCACAAAACGGCACCGAAGGCGCGCTGAAACGGGCTGCGGCGACGCAGGATGCGGAATTGCCAGCGGTGGTCGTGACCGGTTCCATCGCTGAAATGATCGGCGGCGGTGTGACGCCGCAAGGCAGCAATCTGCAGCGCTTCATCTGCCGCACTATTGATGAAGACCAATGGCAGGCAGCAGATCGCGCCATCATGTGGTTGTGGAATGAATTTGGCGCCCGTGGGCGTAAGATGAAGCCACGCACGCGCAAGGAAGGCGAAAAGCCGCGCGTGAATATCATTGGCCCCATCTATGGCACCTTCAACATGCCTTCTGACCTGGCTGAGATTCGTAGGCTGGTTGAAGGCATCGGCTGTGAGATCAATCTGGTCTTTCCGCTGGGCAGCCATGTGGAAGATATCGCGAAACTGCCCGATGCGGATGTCAATATCTGCATGTATCGCGAATTCGGCCGCAAATTATGCGAGGAGCTTGAGCGCCCTTATTTGCAGGCGCCGATGGGGCTTTTTGCCACCACCAATTTCCTGCGCAAGCTTGGTGAGCTGACCGGTCTTGATCCAGAACCGTTTATCGAGCGTGAGAAACACACCACGGTCAAACCGCTTTGGGATTTGTGGCGCAGTGTTACCCAGGATTTCTACGCTTCGGCATCCTATGCGGTTGTTGCGAATGAGACCTATACGCGTGGCCTGCAACGCTTCCTGACCGAGGAAATGGGCATTCCCTGTTCCTTCGCCTTTGCGCGCAAGGCCGGCGAGAAGCCTGATAATGCCGCGGTGCGCGAAGCGCTCAAGAAAACACCGCCCTTGGTGCTTTTCGGTTCCTATAATGAGCGAATGTATGCTGCGGAACTGCGCAGCCGGGCGATGTATATCCCCGCGAGTTTTCCGGGTGCCATCATCCGCCGTGCGACGGGCACGCCCTTCATGGGTTATGCGGGCGCCACTTACGTTATTCAGGAATACTGCAACGCGTTATTCGATGCGCTGTTTCACATCCTGCCGCTGGGCACGGATTTGGACAAGGTTGACCCCACACCCGCACGCGCTGGTGAAGCCTGGGATGATGCCGCGGTCGAAATGCTTGATGCCCGCGTTGAGAATGAACCCTTCCTTTTGCGCATTTCGGCCGCGAAACGCTTGCGAGAACAGGTGGAGCGCGAAGCACGCGCTGCCCAGGAACCGCGCGTGACGGCTGAACGTGTCGCCAAGACCTTAGCGATGGTGCCCGCATGAAGCGCTCTCGCCTTAACAGATCTCATGCATCAGCCAGCTTCGGCTTGTTGATGCATGGGCAGGCTTGGGTGGTTTTCCGCCTTTGCCGTCCCTGCCGCGCGGGTGGACGCGGTAATGGCCGCAAGGCCAAGTAGGAGATTTTCAGATGGCCGATTCAAGAACGCGCCTGACGGAAGCTCAAGCTAGGGAAGTCCACAGCCTGGTGGTTCAGGGATGGGCTTTCTCGGTTTTCGCTTCAATGGGAGCACACATCCTTGTCTGGTTGTGGCGTCCGCTTGTCTATACCGGACAAGTGGTTCCGCCCGACTGGCGCTTCTTCTGAAGGATGTTCCGGGTTGAAGGCTTTGCTGAAGACCCGGGCGAAAAGACAGGAGCATGTTCGATATGCATAAAATGTGGATGGTGATTGACGCTCGTCGTGTCGGGTTTCTCGGCGCGGCTGGTGTTGTTGCGATCGCTGCGGTGATTCACTTCGCCGTGTTGAGCTCACCGCGCTATTGCGACCACCTCGGTTGGTGCGCGGCTGCGCCGACATATACCCCCGGCCAGCGCGTCGGAGGTTAAGGTGTGGTGCGGCTTCGGCCGCGCTACAGCGAATTGGGTGAGGCAGCCGAAACTGCCTCGCCCGCATTGCAGACCATAAGGGACCGCCAGGCGGGCCAAGGCCCCGTCGGGAGAGGAGCACCAAGCGATGGCGATGTTGAGCTTTGAGCGGAAATACCGCGTCCGCGGCGGCACCCTGATAGGGGGTGACCTATTCGATTTCTGGATAGGGCCATTCTATGTCGGGTTCTTCGGCGTGACCTGCGCCTTTTTCACTTTTATTGGGACCGCCCTGATCCTGTATGGCGCGGCGATCGGCGGGACATGGAACCCGTGGCTGATCAATATTGCGCCGCCGGATCTGAAATACGGTCTTCGTCTGGCGCCGATGCGCGAAGGCGGATTGTGGCAAATGATCACGATCTGCGCGCTGGGTGCCTTTGGTTCCTGGGCGCTGCGACAGGCAGAAATTTCACGCAAGCTTGGCATGGGATATCATATTCCCATCGCTTATGGCGTTGCGGTTTTTGCCTATTTCACGCTGGTCGTGATCAGGCCGGTGCTGATGGGTGCCTGGGGACATGGTTTCCCCTATGGCATCTGGAGTCACCTCGATTGGGTATCCAATGTCGGGTACCAATATCTGCATTTCCATTACAATCCAGCGCATATGATCGCGGTGACCTTCTTCTTCACCACGGTGCTGGCGCTGTCGCTCCATGGCGCATTGGTACTTTCGGCCTTGAACCCGCCTGAAGGTGAACCGGTGAAGACCGCCGAGCATGAAAACACCTTTTTCCGTGATCTGATCGGCTACTCGATCGGCACGCTTGGTATCCACCGTCTGGGCCTTTTTCTGGCGCTTTCGGCGGGCATCTGGAGTGCGATCTGCATCGTGATCAGCGGACCCTTCTGGACCCGCGGCTGGCCCGAGTGGTGGGGCTGGTGGCTCAACCTGCCTATCTGGCGCTAGGCGAGGGGAGGGATAATTCTCATGGCTGAATATCAAAACATTTTCACCCGGATACAGGTGCGCGGACCGGCACCCTATCCTGGTGTGCCCTTGCCGGCGGATAATTCGCCGCGTGAAGGCACGCCGCGCGAAGTCCATTTGTTTGGTCGCTTGGGTGATGCGCAGATCGGCCCGATCTATCTTGGCTATCTCGGCATTCTGTCGTTGCTCTTTGGCTTCATTGCCTTTGAGATCATCGGCCTGAACATGCTGGCCTCGGTCAATTGGAATCTGAGCGAATTCATTCGCCAGCTTTTCTGGTTGGCGCTTGAACCCCCTGGCCCCGAATATGGTCTGCGTATTCCGCCGCTGAATAAGGGCGGCTGGTGGATCGTGGCAGGGTTTTTCCTGACGCTGTCGATCCTGCTTTGGTGGGTGCGTACCTATCGCCGGGCGCGTGAACTTGGGATGGGCACGCATGTCGCCTGGGGTTTTGCCGGCGCTATCTGGCTCTATCTGGTGCTGGGCTTCATCCGCCCTATCGCGATGGGCAGCTGGAGCGAAGCAGTACCCTTCGGCATCTTCCCGCATCTGGATTGGACGGCGGCTTTCTCAATCCGCTACGGCAATCTTTTCTATAATCCCTTCCATGCCCTGTCGATCGTGTTCCTTTATGGTTCCGTGCTGCTTTTTGCGATGCATGCCGCAACCATCCTGGCGCTGGGTCGTTATGGTGGTGAGCGTGAAATCGATCTGACCCTGGATCGTGGGACGGCGGCTGAACGTGGTGCGTTGTTCTGGCGCTGGACCATGGGCTTCAACGCCACGTTCGAAAGCATCCACCGCTGGGCCTGGTGGTTTGCCTTCCTTTGCCCCGTCGCGGGTGGGATCGGCATTCTTCTAACCGGTACGGTGGTTGATAACTGGTATCTCTGGGCGGTGGACCGGCACTTCGCGCCTTCCTATACCATGCCCTGGACGCCGGCGATTGATCCCTCCATCACGCAAGGAGCGCCGCGATGAACAAGTTTACCATGGGCATCGCCGCTGCTGTTGCGGCGCTGCTTTGCGGGGTGATCTTCGTCACTACCTTCGAAAGGCCACCGGTTCTGTCTGCGCAAGGCGGCTTCCGTGGTCTATCGATGGGGGAA
>JBDKIR010000460.1:0-4699 GCA_039797035.1 Pseudomonadota bacterium
GCCCGGAAGGGGTAAAGCACCCGCGCAACCTCAGCCCGTTCCGCCAGCATATCAGCAATGGCGGAAGCGCTGCGGCACATGGCAGGCACGCGCAAATGCAGGGTTTCAAGCCCCTTCAGAATCACCCAGGCATTGAAGGCGCTGATCGAAGGGCCGGTATTGCGGATGAAAGGTTGCAGCACTTCATCCACCCATTTCTTCGATCCCATCACGCAGCCACCCAAAACGCGGCCCTGACCGTCAAAATGCTTGGTTGCGGAATATACAACGACATCCGCGCCAAAACTGAGCGGCTTTTGCAGCAACGGGGTCGCAAACACATTATCCACCACCACCAGCGCGCCGGCCTGATGCGCCAAGTCACACACCGCACGCAGATCCACGATTTCCAACATGGGGTTGGAAGGCGTTTCCAAGAGCACCATCGTCGCAGGGCGCGAAAGCGCGGCGCGCCATTGCGCCAGATCACTGCCATCCACGAATTCGGTTGAGATGCCATAGCGCGGTAGCAGGGTGGAAACGATCCAATGGCAGGACCCAAACAGCGCGCGGGAAGCCACCACGCGATCACCCGCTTTCAAATGGGACAGCATGGCCGAATGCACCGCCGCCATGCCGGTGGCTGTCGCGCGGCAGGCTTCCGCGCCTTCCAGCGCCGCCAAGCGCGCTTCCAACATGCTGACGGTCGGGTTGCCAAAGCGCGAATATTGGTAATGCGCTTCCGTGCCGGCAAAAGTGCCTTCCGCCTGGGCCGCGCTGTCATAGACAAAGCCCGAGGTCAGATACATCGCTTCCGCCAGCTCATCGAAATTCGAGCGCATGAGCCCACCGCGGACAAGCTGCGTCGCGGGGCGAAGGGGGCGGGCGGGGCGAGATTTTTTCGGCACGGCTGGAACCTCTCACACAAGGATGGCGTCCAGCCCCTAACGGGAACGGGGCATTACACCCCGCGGCCCTTTAGCGCGTTTCTTTTCAAGGATGCTTTCACATCCACGCCCTTTCGGAACCTCGCCGCAAGCAGACCGGACAAATCGCGAGGATTGGTTATTGCAACCAATAATTGTTTTCTAAGACGCCGCGCGGCGGCGGGTCAAGGCAATTCCGGCCCCGCTTGCATCACGGCCCGTCCCATGGGTTGATCCCGCCGCAAAGGAGACTTCCATGGCCAATACCCGCGTCACCCTGATTGTCGGCGCCAGCGGCGCTGCCGCCACCCGCGTGATGGAAGCCGCGCAACGCGACGCTGGCTTCACCCCCATCGGGCTGACGCGCCGCGCCCCGGCCGGGGATGCGCCCTGGATCACCGCTGATCTCTGGGATGGGCCAGGTTTGGCCCGCGCCATCGCTGAGCGCCCGGATATCACCCATATCGTCTATGCCTCCCGCGCACCGCATGGCGAAACCGGCGTTGAGGATGTGCCGGGCAATGTCACCATGCTGCGCAATCTGCTGGATGCGGCGGAAGCGTCACTGCCGCGCTTTCAGCATTTGCACATGATCCATGGCGGCAAATGGTATGGGCTGCATATCGGCCCCTATCGCACCCCGGCCCGCGAAGATGACCCGCGCCATCTGCCACCCAATTTCTATTATGATCAACAGGATATGGTGGCCGAACGCCAGCGCGGCAAAGCCTGGTCCTGGTCCGCAAGCCGGCCCAATTTCGTCCTGGATGTCGCCCCGGGCCGGGCGCGCAATATGGTCTCGACCCTCGGCGCCTATGCCGCCATCTGTCGCGAATTGGGGGTGCCGTTTGATTTTCCGGGCAAGCCCGGCGCTTTCACAGCATTGCATGAGGTTTCGGACGCCTCACTTCTGGCGGAAGCGGTGCTTTGGATGTTGGCTGAACCCCGCGCCGCCAATCGGGCCTTCAATGTTTCCAATGGCGATGCCTTCCGTTGGTGCGACATGTGGCCCTTCATTGCGCGGATTTTCGGGGTCACGCCGGGCACGGTGCGCACCATGTCCATGGCCCGCTGGATGGCCGATAAGGGGCCGGTTTGGGAGAAAATCCGCCAACGCCACGGGCTGATCCTGCCGATCGAGCAGGTGGCCAGCTGGGAATTCGCCGATTTCGCCCTCAATATGGATTATGATGTGCTGTCTTCCATGACCGCGGCGCGTCAGGCCGGGTTCACCGGTTTCCTCGATACCTGGAAAATGTTTGAAGATCAGATCAACGGCTATCGCGCCGCAGGGGTTTTGCCGCCGGGCTAAAAAATTCTCTGGCGGCCAAGCTTCTGCCTTGACCCTGCCACACCCCCCTGCAATACGGCCCCGGCCCAGGGCAAGCCGGGGCAGAGCATCGCCGGGCTAGACCGGCGAATACCGCGACAAGAGGCCGAACCACGCCATGCGCGATACGGGCGAATATCTTTTCACGTCGGAATCCGTTTCCGAAGGCCATCCGGATAAGGTGGCGGACCGCATTTCCGATACGGTGCTGGACGCCTTCCTGACCGCCGACCCCTATGCCCGCGTTGCTTGCGAAACGCTGGTGACCACCAACCGGGTGGTGCTGGCGGGCGAAGTGCGCGGCCCTGGCGAAATTACGCCGGAATACCTGATCCATCTGGCGCGCCTCGCGATCCGCGACATTGGCTATGAACAGGAAGGCTTTCATTGGCAGCACGCCGATATCGCCTGCCATTTGCATGCCCAATCGGCGCATATCGCCCAGGGCGTGGATGCCGCCGGCAATAAGGATGAAGGCGCGGGCGACCAGGGCATCATGTTCGGTTATGCCTGCCGCGAAACGCCGGAATTGATGCCGGCACCGCTTTACTACGCGCATGAAATCCTGCGCCGTGTCAGCGATTTGCGCCGCGCCAAGGATAAAGCCGTGGCTGGGCTGCTGCCGGATGCGAAAAGCCAGGTCACGCTGCGTTATGTGGATGGCAAGCCGGTCGGCGCGACCTCCATCGTTGTGTCCACCCAGCATGAAGAAGCGCTGGAACAGGCCGATATCAAGCGCCTGCTGCGCCCGATCGTGGAAGCGGTGCTGCCCAAGGGCTGGATGTGCCCCGATAGCGAATTCTATGTGAACCCCACCGGCACCTTCATCATCGGCGGCCCGGATGGCGATTGCGGCCTGACCGGGCGCAAGATCATCGTGGATACCTATGGCGGTGCGGCGCCGCATGGTGGCGGCGCCTTCTCCGGCAAGGACCCCACCAAGGTGGACCGTTCGGCCGCCTATGCCGCGCGGTATGTCGCAAAGAATGTCGTGGCGTCCGGCCTTGCGGATAAGTGCACCATCCAGGTCAGCTACGCGATTGGCGTTTCCAAGCCGCTGTCGGTCTATTTCGACCTGCATGGCACGGGCAAGGATGTGGATGAGGCGAAGCTCGCCAAGGTGATTGACGGTATGGTCAATCTTTCCCCGCGCGGCATTCGTGAACATCTGAAGCTGAACCGCCCGATCTATGTGCCGACCAGCGCCTATGGCCATTTCGGCCGCGTGCCGGATGCCGCCAAGGGCACCTTCACCTGGGAAAAGACCGATCTGGCGGATGAGCTGAAGCGCGCCTTCGGCCGCTGAGGTCATTGCCCAAGACGCAAACGGGGGCGGCGGGTGCGAACCTGCCGCCCTTCGCCTATCAGGACCCCGCATGACCGCTGATCGCCCCCCCTTGGCCGATGGTGTGCCGGACCGGCTTTATGGCCGGCGCCGTGGCCATCCCCTGCGCCCGCGTCAGCAGCGGCTTTTGGATGAAACCCTGCCGCGGCTTCGCCTGATGCCCGCGCAAGCAGCTGCCCCAGGCGCGGCCTTTGCCTTGGGCGATGTGCCGCTTTGGCTGGAAGTGGGGTTTGGCGGCGGGGAACACACGCTCGACCAGATCGCGGCGCATCCTGAAGTTGCCTATATCGCCTCAGAAGTATTCGAAAACGGGCTTTGCGCCCTGCTCACGCGCCTGGTGCCGGAAGGCGCTGAGGCGACGGGTGCGCTGCCGCGTAATCTCAGGCTCTGGCCGCAGGATGCGCGGCATTTGCTGCGCGCTTTGCCGGAAGGCGCCCTGGATCGGCTGTTTCTGATGTTCCCCGACCCTTGGCCCAAGGCGCGGCATGCCAAAAGGCGCTTTGTGCATCCCGAATTGCTGCCCATGGTCGCGCGCGCCATGAAACCGGGCGGGGTTTGGCGCATTGCCTCTGACGACCCGACCTATCAGGCCTGGGTCAGCGAATGCATGGGCGCGCAGGCTTTCTTTACCCTGAAAAGCCTGGCCGAAGCCCGCCCCCCCGGTTGGCCACCGACGCGCTATGAAGCCAAGGCGCTACGCGAAGGGCGCCGGCCGCTTTATTGGGAATGGGTCAGATGCTGATTTGCGCGATGAATTTCCGGTGTTTGTCGGGGATTTTCGCGACATGGCCTTGCCAAGCGCATGGCCAATGGATAGAAGGACGGTAATCACACCATCCGAATTTACGGGGGGTGGCCTTGAAAAAGGCCGCCTTTTTTGTTTTTGCAGCCTGATCTGCCACGCCATGAAGGGCTTGAAGCCCGCATCGCCGATGCCATCCTGCCCAGCCTGACGCAGCTGGGTTATGAACTCGTGCGGGTGCAGGTTTCCGGCAAGGAACGCCCCGTGGTGCAGATCATGGCCGACCGCGCCGATGAAGCCCCCTTCACCGTGGATGATTGTGAAGCCATCAGCCATGCGGTGGGCGCGGTGCTGGATGTCGCGGACCCGATCAAGGG
>JBDKIR010000461.1:0-7501 GCA_039797035.1 Pseudomonadota bacterium
TTGCGGCACGCCCGCCTTCATCCATCATGGCGGCGGCACAAACCCCCGCGCGCGCCAGTGCCAACGCCAATAAGGCCAGCCAGAGCACCAATCGTAGCGCCAGCCAGCGCCAGCAAGTGGCAGCCCGCGCGGCCAGCAATGCCTCGCGCCAACAATTGGTGACCTATCGCGCCCCAGTATCGCCCGCAGCGCAAGCCGCGCGGCGCAATGCGCGGGTTGAACAAGGCAGTGCCAATGGCACTGCGGCAGCCGCAAAAACACCGGCGAAGCCACTCCCGCGACCACCGGTGCCAGCCAACCGCTAAGGGCAGTTCTTCAGGCGTTGCGCCAGGTCAGACCCGCACGGCGCATTCGTTGTAAAACATATACCAGCCACGCGATTTGCCCCGCGATGGCTGGCAGAAGAACCAGCGGCTTGCTGGCCGGGTCAAGATTGAGAAACGCCATCGCCATGGCGCCATGGGCCAGCACAAAACCCCAATGCATGGCGGCAACCTGCCGGACCGGCATGCCGCTTCTTTGTGCCATTTGATAAAGATGCGTGCGATGCGCGGCAGTGATGTTCAGCCCCATCACCGCACGCCGCACAAGCGTGAAGGCGGCATCGAATAAAAGCCCAAAAAGCAATAGCGGCACGAGCATGAAGGAAATTTCAGCCGCATCAAAACGCGCTGCGGCCACGGCCAATATCGCCAGCATGAAGCCAAGAAATTGGCTGCCGACATCGCCCATGAAAATGCGCGCCGGATGCAGGTTGAAGGGCAAAAAACCCAAAAGACCGGCGGCGAGCATCAAGGCAGCCAGATAGACAAACCAGCCCCCCTGATGGCCAGCAATGGCGCAAAGGATCAGCGCCGCTAGGAAGACGCTGCCGCCCACCAGACCATCCAACCCATCCATGAAATTGACAGCATTGGTGCAGCCCAAAATCCAGAAGAGTGTCAGCAGCGGCCCCAAGGCCCCAAGAGTGACCGGGCCAAGCCCCGGAATCGCCAGGCGCTGCAATTCCAACCCGCTGCTGATCGCAACCATCGCGGCCATGGCCTGGGCCGCCAATTTCACGGCAAAGCGGATATCGCGCGCATCATCCCAAAGGGAAACAGCCGCAATCGCCAGCGCCGCACCGATCACGCCCAGAAATTGCGGCCCCGGCAGACGGGCAAATTCCGCCTGCCAATAAAGCAAGCCCATGCCAAGCGTGAAGGCGATGACAATGCCAAGCCCGCCGCCGCGCGGTGTCGGCCGGGTATGGCTGGATCTTTCATTGGGGTGGTCCAGGATCGGAAAGGCGATCATCAGCCGCACCACAAGCGCTGAAACCACGGCAAGGCTCAGCGCGACGGCCAGATGGGTCAGAAAAGCGTGAAAGGTCATGTCAGGGCGCCGCTATCGCCCGGGCGGGCGCCGGGCGCAACCCGGCAGCCCGTTCAGCGCCGTTGCAGGATTTCAGGATTGACCATCATGGCCGGATCGGGCGCCCCATCGAGTGCGGCCAGAATATTCCGCGCCGCGGCTTCTGCCATGCGGGCCGTGCCTTCCTCAGTGCTCGCGGCCGAATGCGGGCTAATGATGACATTGGGCATGCTGAAGAGTGGATTGCCCGGCGTCGCGGGTTCCACTTCCAGCACATCCGTGCCGAAACCCATCAAGTGGCCGGATTGCAGTGCGGCCACCACCGCTTCCTGCTTCACAATCGGCCCGCGCGCCGTATTCACCAGAATGGCGCCGGGCTTGAGTGCCGCGAAAGCCGATTCATCCATCAAATGCCGGGTTTCGGGCGAGAGGGTACAATGCAGCGTCACCACATCGGCCTCAGCCAGGGCCTGTTTGAAATCCCGCGCCGGGATATGCCCGTCGGACGCGATGCGCGCCGGGTGGTAAAGCGGGTCATGCACCATGACCTTCATGTGAAAGGCGCGCGCATAGGCCGCGACACGTGACCCGATGCGCCCATAACCCACCACCAGCGCGGTCTTGCCGGCCAGATCCACCATGCGCGGCCCATCCTTGGGCCACCAACCGCCCTGCTTGATATGGGCATCCGAATCCACCGCGCGCCGCGCCACACCCAACATCAACATCATGGCGTGTTCGGCGACCGAAAGATCATTGGTGCCATTCACCACCATCACGGCAATGCCGCGTTCCGTGCAGGCGGGGATATCGACCGTGTCAAAGCCAACGCCAATGCGCGATACCGCGCGCAAGCGGGGCGCGGCGGCGAGTGCCGCCTTGTCCACGCGTTCCAGCCAAGCCACCAACCCATCCGCATTGGCCAAGGCCGCATGCAAAGCAGGCGCCGGCGGGTCGAACATTTCGATGGTCTCGACATCAGCGCGCGCCGCGAGCACCGCCGCCCCGGCGGGATGCAAGGGGCGGCCAAGGACAATGCGATAGGGCATCAGTTCAGCTTCTCGATCTTGTTCACCTCAACCACTTCACGCCAACGGGCGATTTCGCTCCGGACATGCGCGGCGAAGCGCTCGGGTGGGCCGCCTTCGGGGCGGGCGCCCAGGTCACGCAGTTTGCGCTGCACTTCGGCATCCGCAATCGCTTCATTCAACAGGCGATTGAGGCCTGCCACCACCGCATCCGGGGTACCGCGCGGCGCCATATAGCCAAACCAGGGCTCGGCCACGATGCCGGAAACACCAGCTTCGGCGAAAGTCGGCACATCAGGCAGCGAAGGATCGCGTTCGCGGCCCGTCACCGCCAGGGCGCGGATTTGACCCGCGCGAATGGCCTGAATCTTGGTGGGGATATTTTCCATCATCACTTGCACCTGCCCCGCCATAAGCGCTTGCAAGGCAGGCGCCCCGCCACGGAAAGGCACATGCACCAGCGTGAGGCCCAAGCGCCCGTTCAGTAATTCAGGCACCAAATGATTGGAGGAACCAAAGCCCGAAGAACCGTAATTCACCTTGCCCGGATTGGCCTTCACCCAGGCAATGAACTCCTGCAATGACCGCGCCGGTACGTCATTATTGACCGCGACCGCGTTCATGACACTGCCAGACCAGAAAACCGGCACCAGATCGCGTTCGATGTCATAGGGCATGCGGGCATAGATGGCGGCATTGATGGCGCAATTGCCGATGGTGCAGGCGCCAAGCGTATAGCCATCCGGCGTACTTTTGGCGGCAGCTTCCATGCCAATATTGCCATTGGCGCCGGAGCGATTTTCCACCACCCAAGGGTGCGGGGCGCTGCGGCTGACCCGATCGGCCAGGATGCGCGCCACCAGATCGGTCGATCCGCCGGGCGGGAAGGGCAGAATAATGCGCACCGGGCGTTCCGGTACCCAGCCCTGCGCAAGCGCAAGCCCAGGCAGGCAAAGGGCGATAAGAGACAGAGCAATCCGGCGCAGCATGTTTCCTCCTGTTTGTTGGGCGCCCGCCACTCCAAATACCGGAGCGCATGCGCCTTATGGGAAGGAGTATCCAGCCTCCCTGTCCGGGCATCAAGCTAAAGGCAGGCTTTTTCTGCGCCTCCAGGGCGCGTTTTGGCAAAGATGCTTGCCTTTTCAGGTCTTGGCGCCCTAGAGTAACGCCATGCGTGAGGTTTCGCGTCGCTTCGGTCTGAATTCTGGGGTTTCCGCCCCCGTGTTCGCCTGCGCGCTGCTTGGGCTTCGACTTATCCGCCCCTGGGCGTGATACCCGGCCGCGCGCGGCGGGCATCGCTCAGGGGAAGCCTTTCAGACCACGCAACCCATTGAACGCCTGAGGAAAGCCTCATCATGGCCATTAATCACCCTTCTTTCGGCAAGCTGGCCGATAACCGCATCATCATGTTCGACACCACGCTGCGTGATGGTGAGCAATCCCCTGGGTTCTCCATGAACCTGCAGGAAAAGCTCCGCATGGCGGAAGCCCTGGCCGAGCTTGGCATTGATGTGATGGAAGCGGGCTTCCCCATTGCCTCGCCGGGGGATTTTGAAAGCGTATTGTCCATCGCCCAGCGCTTTTCCAAGGATGGGCCGGTGATTTGCGGCCTGTCGCGCACGGCGCCCGCCGATATCCTGCGCGCGGCGGAAGCCGTGAAGCCGGCGGCGCGCAAGCGCATCCACACCTTTGTATCCACCAGCCCCTTGCATATGCGCGTCAAGCTGCGGCTTGAGCCGGAACAGGTGCTGGAATTGGTGACCAGCAGTGTCAGCCTTGCCCGCCAGCACACGGATGATGTGGAATGGTCAGCGGAAGACGGCACCCGGACAGACCCGGATTTCCTCTGCCGTTGCGTGGAAGCCGCCATCAAGGCGGGGGCCACCACCATCAATATCCCCGATACGGTCGGCTATGCGCTGCCTGAGGATATGACGCGCATTTTCAACATGGTGCGTGAACGCGTGCCCGGTGGGGATCAGGTCATCCTGTCCTCCCATAACCACAATGATCTTGGCTTGGCGGTGGCGAATACGCTGGCCGCCATCCGCGCCGGGGCGCGCCAGATTGAAGCCACCATCAATGCCATTGGCGAACGCGCCGGCAATGCGTCCATCGAAGAAGTGGTGATGGCGCTGCGCACGCGCGCCGATGCGATCCCGGTTTCGAATGGCATTGTCACGCAGAATATCCTGAAGACCAGCCGCCTGCTGGCGACCATCACAGGCTTTGATGTGCAGCCCAATAAGGCGATTGTCGGCCGCAATGCCTTCGCCCATGAAAGCGGCATCCATCAGGATGGCGTGCTGAAGGACAAATCCACCTATGAGATCATGACGCCGGAAAGCGTCGGGTGGTCCACCTCATCCCTCGTGATGGGCAAGCATTCCGGCCGCGCTGCCTTCCGCGACAAGCTGAAGGCCATGGGCTATGAGATCGGCGATAATCAGCTGAACGACGCCTTCCGCCGCTTCAAGGACCTCGCTGATCGCAAAAAGGTGGTCTATGACGAAGATATTGTGGCGCTGGTGGATGACGAAGTGGTGCGCCAGAATGACCGGCTGAAGCTGGTGGCGCTGACGGTGGCGACGGGCATGAATACCCGCCCGACCTCCTCCATCGCGCTCGAAGTGGATGGTGAAAGGCGCGAAGGCGTGGCCGCAGGCGATGGCGCCGTGGATGCCACCTTCAATGCCCTGCGACAGGCCTTCCCGCATGAGGTCAATCTGAAGCTCTATGCCGTGCAATCCGTCACGGGCGGCACCGATGCCCAGGCGCGCGTCACTGTTCGGCTGGAGGAAGACGGCAAGCTGGTGGATGGCCAGGGTGCGGATACGGATACCATCGTTGCCTCGGCCCGGGCCTATGTCCATGCCTTGAACAAGCTGCTTGTGAAGCGTGAAAGGACGGAACCCCCGGCGGTTCTGCGCGCCTGAGGTGCCCGGTGGGGGCATAGCCCCCGAATCGCGCTTGAGAGTCCCGGCCAGGGCGGGTAAATCAACTCCTTTCCTGGCTTTACGGGACAGTATTCCCGTGGCCCCTGCGCCCTGGCGCTGGGGTCATCTTTGTCTGCAAGGGGCATCAACATGTTCGGACGCCTATTCGGCTTCCTTTCCGCCGATATGGCCATCGACCTCGGCACCGCGAATACGCTGGTCTATGTGAAGGGCCGGGGCATCGTTCTGAATGAGCCGAGCGTGGTGGCCATTTCCGACCAGCGCGGCCGCAAGCAGGTATTGGCGGTGGGTGAGGAAGCGAAGCTCATGCTGGGCCGCACGCCGGGCAATATCTCGGCCATTCGCCCGCTGCGGGATGGCGTGATCGCGGACTTCGAAGTGGCGGAAGAAATGATCAAGCATTTCATCCGCAAGGTGCATAATCGGCGCGGCTTTGCGTCCCCCATGATCATTGTCTGTGTGCCATCGGGATCCACCGCGGTGGAACGGCGCGCCATTCAGGAAAGCGCCGAAAGTGCCGGTGCGCGCAAGGTACTGCTGATTGAAGAACCCATGGCGGCGGCGATTGGCGCTGGCCTGCCGGTGACGGAACCATCAGGTTCCATGGTGGTGGATATTGGCGGCGGCACCACGGAAGTGGCGGTGATCAGCCTGGGCGGCATTGTCTATGCGCGCAGCGTCCGCGTGGGTGGCGACAAGCTGGATGAGGCGATCATTTCCTATATCCGCCGGCAGTTCAATTTGCTGATCGGTGAAAGCACCGCGGAACGCATCAAGCTGGAAATCGGCGCTGCCGCCCCCCCGGAAGACGGGGATGAAGGCCCCACCGCTGAGGTGAAGGGCCGCGACCTGATGAATGGCGTGCCGCGTGAAGTCGTGGTCAGCCAGCGCCAAGTAGCGGAAGCCCTGGCGGAACCGGTGGGCCAGATTGTTGATGCGGTAAAAACCGCCCTGGAAAACACCCCGCCTGAATTGGCCGCGGATATCGTTGACAAGGGCATTGTGCTGACCGGCGGCGGGGCCTTGCTCGGCCGGCTGGATCAGGTGCTACGCGATGCCACCGGGCTGCCGGTGGTCGCCGCGGAGGACGCCCTTTCCTGTGTGGCCCTCGGGACGGGCCGGGCGCTTGAGGATATCAAGCGCCTGCGCCATGTGCTGACATCGATGTATTGAAGCAAGGGTCAGGGGGCGGCGCAGGCGCGTGATCAGGCTCAGCATTCCGTTACGACAGGCGCTCGCGCGGCTTTCGCTGCCGATCATGATCGCCGTCGCTTTCGGCGTGATGCTGCTGGGCAAGGCCGATATGGCCTTGACCGAAAGACTAAGGACCACGCTTTCCGACGCCCTCAGCCCGATCTACGCAGTCGTGTCCCAGCCCATTCGGGCAGCCGAGGCACTGATCCGCGATGTCCAAGGCCTTGCACGGTTGCGGTCTGACAACGCGGCATTGCGGGAAGAAAATGAACGCCTGCGGCGTTGGCAGGCCGCCGCCCTGGCCATGGAGGCCGAGAATATCCTGCTGCGGCGCCAGCTGGCCTATATGCCGGAAGCCGCCCCGGCCTTCCAATCCGCCCGTGTGGTGGCCGATGGCGGGGGCACTTATGCGCGGGCGGTGCTGCTCGCTGTGCCGCCGCAGCATGGCATTCGCAAGGGGCAAGTGGCCTTGGATGAGCGTGGCTTTGTCGGGCGCGTCACGGAAGTCGGCGCACGCTCTGCCCGGGTATTGCTCGCCACCGATATGAATAGCCGCGTGCCCGTGACGCTGGAAGGGAGCCGCGCGCGGGCGGTCATGGCCGGTACCAATGGTGCCCGCCCCCGCCTGGCCCATTGGCCCGAAGGCGTCATCCCGCAGGAAGGGGAACGCGTGGTGACGAGTGCGGAGGCCAATGCGTTTCCCGCGGGCCTGCCGATTGGCGTGGTCCGCCGTTCTGCCCAGGGCAATCTGGAAGTGGAACTCTTTGCCCGGATGGATCAGTTGGAAATCATCCGGCTGTTTGATTTCGGCCTGGGCGGCATTCTGCCACCGGAAGCTGTCGCTCGCCCGGAACCGCGCCCTGGGCGCCGGTGAGCGCGACTGATGAGCCCCCTCACCCCGCTCCGCGCGCCACCGCCTGGTCGCCCGGAGCCACCGCAGGATTTTTCGCGCCGGCTTGAAGCCCTGCT
>JBDKIR010000462.1:0-2512 GCA_039797035.1 Pseudomonadota bacterium
CTTGGTGACGCTGCGCGGCGCTTCGGTGGCGGGTGCCACCACGGGTGGTGGCAGCGGGGCGGGCGCCTCAGTAAGCGCATTGGCTTGCGCTATCACGGCAGGTAGCGGTTGCGCCTCCACCAGGGTGGTGGGGGTCATCAATTCGATCGCATCGGCGCTGATGCTGGCGCCTTCTGCCAGCAGCACCGCACGGTGGATGGCGTTTTCCAATTCCCGCACATTGCCGGGCCAGGGGTGGCGCAGCAGCATCGCTTCCGCCGCCGCCGAAAGCGGGCGATGGGGCAGGCCATTCACGCTGGCATAACGTTCAGCGAAATAGCGTGCGAGGGGCAGGATATCGCCAAGCCTTTCGCGCAGCGCCGGAATGCGCAACCGCACCACGGCCAGGCGGAAATAGAGATCTTCCCGGAAGCGGCCCTTCGCCACTTCGGCCTGCAAATCCCGATGCGTGGCAGCCAGGATGCGCACATCAATCCGCACGGGTGCCGCGCCACCTAGCCGATCAATCTCACGTTCCTGGATGGCGCGCAGGATCTTGGCCTGCAAACGCGGATCCATTTCGCCGATTTCATCAAGCAGGAGCGTGCCGCCATTGGCTTGTTCGAATTTGCCCTTGCGTGCGGCAACAGCGCCAGAAAAGGCGCCTTTCTCATGGCCGAATAATTCGCTTTCCAGCAGGGCTTCCGGCAAGGCAGCGCAATTCAGCGCAACGAAAGGGCCGCGCGCGCGGCGCGATGCTGCATGGATATGGCGCGCCAATACTTCCTTGCCGGTGCCGCTTTCCCCGGTGATCAGGACAGAGGCATCGGCACGCGCGATCTGGCTCGCACGATCCAGCAGCGTGACCATGGCGGGGTCTTGCACCACGGGTCTTTCCGCTTCGCCGGCCACGGCCTGCAACATGGCCGCGATCAAATCCGCATCGGGCGGCAGGGGCAGAAATTCCTTGGCGCCAGCGCGAATGGCGCGCACCGCCGCATCCGCATCATTGGTGCGACCGCAGGCAATCACCGGGCAGGCAATGCGTTCTTCCGCCAGGCAGCTGATCAGCCAGCCTACATCATGGGTGACATCGCAAAGCACCAGATCCGCCCCTTCAGCGCGGAGCTGCGCAAGCCCTGCCGCGGCACCTTCCGCGACACTGAGCCTGGCGCCACGCGCAATGGCAATGCGCGCCGCCTGGCCAAGCTCCGCTTCCAGAGAGCCAATGATCAGGACGCGCGCCATATCAGGTGCCCCGGTCTGACTTCACGATTTCCGTCATGGTGATGCCGAGCCGATTGTCATCCACCATCACTACCTCCCCGCGCGCGACGAGGCGGTTATTGACGTAGATATCAACCGCCTCACCCAGGCGGCGATCCAGTTCCACCACGGCGCCACGGCCAAGTTTCAACAATTGGCTGACCTGCATGGTGGCGCGACCCAGCACGGCACTGATCTGAACCGGAATATCGTATACCGCATCAAGATCCCGCATGGAGGTCGCGCGACCTTGCGGGCGTTGATCCTGCGGTGGCGGGGCCATGGTTTCAAAATTATCTGAACCGCTCATGGGGTGTTTTCCTCAATATCGAGGCCTGCGGCGGAAAGGGCGGCCTTTATGGCCGCCCGCCGCGCTGCCAAATCAAAGCTGGCGCCGCCACCTTGCCAAACGGCACGCGCCTGGCCTGGGGCGATGGATGGATCCGCCACCAGGGACACCGCCAAATCGCCAATCAGGGCCTGGATATCCTGAACAAGGCTTGGCGCCACATGCAGATGGGCCGCGGGCAGAAAGCTGAGTGCTGGGCGCAAGCGTTCCGCAAAATCGGCAACAAGCGTCGCGCTGTGCCGTGCCGCAAGGCCAGGCAGGGCTGCATCCAGCATGGCAAGGGCGATGCGTGCCACACCCTTCGCCGCGTCTGAGGCGATGTCATTTGCCATGGCCTCTGCCGCGTGGAGGGATTTTGCGATCTGCGCGACGCTTTCGGCCGCATGCTGCGCGACCTCCTCACTCATGGAAGCGCGGCCGGCCGCGAAACCATCCTCACGCGCGGCGGCGGCCACCGCGCGCAGGGTTTCTTCTATGGGATCAGGTTCTGGTGGCGGCGGCGGTGCCTTGGCCGCGACATCGCGGGCCAGATCCAGCGCTTCAATCAGCGAAGTCGGGGCGAAGTCACTGCGCGGCCTATTCGCCGCTACCGGGATGAAATCAGCAGGCATTTCAATAGACCATCTCATCCTCACGCCCTTCCTGCAGCGTGAGTTGGCCTTGGGCCGCAAGATCCTTCGCCATCACAACAATGGCGGCCTGGGCTTCATCCACTTCGCGTAAGCGGACGGGGCCGAGATTGGCGAGATCTTCCTTGAACATCTTGCCGGCGCGTTCACTCATGTTCTTGAAGAAAAGATCGCGCAGCTGTTCAGACGAACCCTTGAGTGCCAGGAGCAATTGTTCCTTCGGCACATTGCGAATAAGCACCTGAACCCCTTGGCCATCCAGCCGCACCAGATCGTCAAAGGTGAACAT
>JBDKIR010000463.1:0-4884 GCA_039797035.1 Pseudomonadota bacterium
CAGCGCCGTGCCCATACCGCCTTCCGGTCCAGGCACGGGGGACCACACCGCCCGCAACCGCTTAAGCTATTCTAAATTCTATATTTTCACCGAAACGAGCATGCCACCGCCCAAACCCTGCCTGGGCAAAGCGCCCTAACCCGGCAGGCCGGTGCCCAGATGCGGCAGCGCCCGGTAATCCTGGCTTTGCATCTCCTCAAGCCGGGACGCGGTCCTTTCGAACATGGCCGCATTGGTGCCGCGTTCATAAAGCTGGTCGGGGCTCGCCTCGGCACTCGCCACCAATTTGCAGCGATGTTCATAAAGCGTGTCGACGCAGGTGATGAAGCGCCGCGCCTTGTCGAAATTCTCCGGCCCCAGGCGCGGGATGCCATCCACCACCAGGCTGTGGAAGGCATTGGCAATGGCCAAATAATCCGCCGGGCCCAAGGGCCGACCACAGAGCTGGTCAAAATCAAAACGCGCCACCCCGCGGGCTTCCGAGGGGATGTCGATCACCCGGCCAAGCAGCGCGAGGCGCCGGGGCTGGCCCTGGGCCTCACCACTCAAGGCCGCAAAAGCCGCATCCAGGGCGCGTTCGGCCCGCCCATCCGCCGGCACATGCCAGGTCGGCAGGTTGCGGATCCGCTCCCGCCGGTAATCCCGCTGGGCGGCGAGTGGCAGCACCTCAACACGCTGCTTGATCAGCGCAATGAAGGGCAGGAAGGCATCCCGCCCGGGCTGGCCCTTGAATAAATCATCCGGCGCGGTGTTGGAGGTCGCCACCATCACCGTGCCGCGGGCAAAAAGCGCCTCAAACAGCCGGCCCAGGATCATGGCATCGGCAATGTCATGCACCTGGAATTCGTCAAAACAGAGCAGGGCCGCATCCGCCGCGACCGAATCGGCCAGGGGTGGGATGGGGTCGGCGGTATCGCCATGGGCCCGCTTCCAGCCATGGATGCGCCGATGGGCCTGCTGCATGAAGGCGTGGAAATGCAGCCTTTGCTTGCGCGGCACCTCGGCCGTTTCGAAAAACAGGTCCATCAGCATGGATTTGCCGCGGCCAACCTCGCCCACCAGATAAAGCCCCTTCGGTGCGGCCGGGGCCGCGGGCGCCTGGGGCTGGCGGCCGAAAAGCCGGCCCAAAAGCCCTGAAGGCTTCGCCGGTTCCGCATTCAGCGGCGCCGGATCATAGCCCTTCAAATCCTGCCAGAGCCGCTGCAAGCGCCGCGCCGCCGCTTCCTGCGCCGGATCCGCGGCCAAGTCGCCGGCCAGGACGCGTGCCTGATAGAGCGCAAAAGGCCCTTCCGGCCCTGGCACCGCCGCCACCTTGTGACCCTGTTCTTCCACAACCTGCATGGGGAAGCCGCTTAGCCCGACCAGCCTATTGCCACAATCCGGGGCGGTTGCTTGCTGGCCCCAATTCAAT
The DNA here is from genome assembly GCA_039797035.1 of Pseudomonadota bacterium. Taxonomy (GTDB): domain Bacteria; phylum Pseudomonadota; class Alphaproteobacteria; order Acetobacterales; family Acetobacteraceae; genus Neoroseomonas. Next base: position 1,412 of record JBDKIR010000463.1, read on the forward strand.
TATTGAAATTTCATAATAGATGACATGAGCTTATGATCCGCTCTGCAGCCCTTCTTTATGCCGCCGATGGCTATGTCTCCTCAGGGCGCGCCATGCTGGGCCGGCGCGTGGCGGGGGATAGTTTCCTCAATGGCCTGCTCCGCCATGGCGGCCTTGAAACCCTGGTCGGGCTGCTGCTGCATGACCGGGAAGGCCAAGCCTTCACCGCCGAAATCAAGGCGCGGGCGCCCGGCATCACAGCCAAAACCGCCAGCTTCGAAGCCCCCCAGGCAGTGCTGGAAGCCGGAACGCTTTTCCTGCCGGGGCCCGGGCTTGAATCCTTCGCCTATTGGCGTCGGCGGCTTGGGCAGCAACGCGGTTTCAGCCTCTGCGGTGTGACGCATACCACCGCGACAGACCGGGTGATGGATGCGCTGGCCCATGGTTTGACCGCGCCGGTGCAGCCTTGGGATGCCATCATCTGCACCTCCCGCGCGGTGCAGAGCATGGTGCGGCGGCAATTGCAGGAAAACGCCCTGCATCTGCAAAGCGCCTTGGGGGCAACGCGCCTTGGCATGCCACTGCTGCCCATGATCCCGCTTGGTGTGGATTGCGATGCCTTTCAGCGCGACCCAGCCCTGGGCATGGCTTATCGCCAGGAATTGGGCATCGGGGCCGAGGATATCGCGATTATCCTGGTCGCGCGCCTGTCCAACGCCACCAAATTCTCGCCCCTGCCGATGTTTCTGGCCCTGCAAAAGGCCGCTGAACGGCGCGGTCGCAAGCTGCATTTGTTGCTGACCGGCTGGATCGAAGGCGATGGCTCTCGCCCGTCCTTCACCGATGCCGCAAAACAGGCCTGCCCGGATGTGACGGTGCATCTGCTGGATGGCCAGAATGCCGAAACCCGCGCCAAGGCCTGGGCGGCGGCGGATATCTTCACCCTGCCGGTCGATAACATCCAGGAAACCTATGGCCTGGCGCCAGTCGAAGCCATGGCGGCGGGATTGCCTGTGGTTGTCACGGATTGGGATGGCTTTCGTGACACGGTGGAAGATGGCGTCACGGGCTTTCGCATTCGCACCGTGATGGGTGGTCAGGGCCAGGGAATTGCCATGCGTTACCAGATGGGCGCGGATGATTATAGCGCCTATCTCCGCGCTACCTCCCAAGCCATCGCCATGGATGTCACCGCCGCGGCGGATGCTTACTACCGCCTGGCCGAGGATGCTGCGCTGCGGCGGCAGATGGGCGAAGCGGGCCGGGCACGCGCGCGGCGCTTGTATGATTGGTCCGCCATCATTCCCCAATACCTTGCCCTTTGGCAGGAACAGGCGCGTCTGCGCACCAAGGCGACCGAATTCGCGCCACTGCTGCCAGGGCGGGGTGCCGCGCCAACGCGGCCGGATCCTTTTGCGCTTTTCGCCGATTATCCAACGCAGCGCTTGGCGCCCAATCTCCGTGTGACTCTGATGCCCGGCGTGACGCTGGATATCTTGCGGCAGCGCGCCGCCATTCCGGGTGCGGTGACACGCGGGTCATTCCTGCCTTCCCTGCCCGGTTTTCAAATCATGCTGGAACATTTGGCGCAGGGCAGCATGAGTGCGGCGGAATTGGGGGCGACATTGCCGCCCGACCAAAGGTCACGCGCTGCGGCAGGCATGGTCTGGATGATGAAGCTTGGCCTGATCAGCATCTCATCAGGCGAAGAAACCAGCGCTGCCTGACTTGACGCAAAAGTGATCCGGGCGTCCGATGAAGTTGTCATGTGCATTGCATGAAACAAATTTGGACGCATCATCATGTCAGCATCCACCCGCCAGGAAGGCTTTGACCCGATCAGCCTGGAAATCTACTGGTCGCGACTGATTTCCATCGCCGATGAGGCCGCCACCGGCCTGCTGCGCACCGCCTTTTCCACCATTGTGCGCGAATCAAATGACTTCGCGACGGTGCTGATGGATCGCAATGGGGATTCGATCAGCGAGAATACCGGCGGCATCGCGTCCTTTTCCTGCATTCTGCCGAAAACCACCAAGACATTCCTGGAACGCTTCCCGGCGGAGACCTGGCAGCCGGGTGATTGCGTCATCACCAATGACCCCTGGCTCGCCACCGGGCATTTGCCGGATTTCACCGCCGTCAGCCCGATTTTCCACCAGGGCCGTTTGGTTGGCTTTGCCGGTTCCATTTCGCATTCGCCGGATGTTGGCGGCGCGCTCTGGTCCGCCGATTGCCGCGAATTATTCGAAGAAGGCATTCGCATTCCGCCATCGCGCCTGTTTCGCGCCGGCAAACGCAATGAGGATCTGGCCGAAGTCCTGCTGGCGAATGTGCGCCTCCCACGGCAGGTGATGGGGGATCTGGAAGCGCAGGTGATCGCCAATGAAGTTTGCGCCCGTGGCGTGGATGAATTCCTGAGCGATACCGGCCTGCCCGATCTGCAAGGGCTGGGTGCGGCGTTGCATCAACGCGCGGATGCCGCCATGCGCCGCGCCATCGCAGCACTCCCGGATGGAACCTGGCATTCCACCCTGGAAGCCGATGGTTTTGATGAGGCGATTACGCGCATTGTCTGCGCGGTCACCATCAAGGGTGACACCATGCATATCGATTTTGATGGCACGTCCAAACAGGTGGATCGCGGCATCAATTGCGTGCTGAATTACACCCATGCCTATTCCGTATACCCCGTGAAATGCGCGCTTGACCCCTTCACGCCGCGCAATGAGGGTTCGTATGGCGCCATTACCGTAAGCGCCCCTGAGGGCAGCATCCTGAACCCACGCTTTCCCGCCGCTTGCAGCGCGCGGCAATTGACCGGGCATTTGCTGGCGGGCGCCATCTATAAGGCGCTGGCGCCGGTCATGCCGGATAAGATCATTGCCGAATGCGGCGGCGCGCCCACCATGCGCGCGCTGTTCAGCGGGCTGGATGGCGCGGGGGATCGGTTCTCACAGGTATTGTTTGCCTCGGGCGGCATGGGCGCCTCACCGCATCGCGATGGCCTGCCGACCACTGCCTTCCCGACCAATGTCGGCGCCGGTTCGATCGAGGCTTATGAAAGCGTCGCGCCGCTGGTGGTGTGGAAGAAACGCCTGCGCGCAGATTCCGGCGGTGCCGGGCGCTTCCGTGGTGGCTTGGGCCAGGAAGTGGAAATTGAGGTGCGCGCCCCCGATGAGGTGCGGCTTTCCTTGCTTTCTGACCGGCGCGATCATCCGGCGCAGGGCGTCTTGGGCGGCGCGGCGGGTGGTGCGGCGGTGATCGCCTTTGATGATGGCACGCGCCCGCATCCGAAATCCCGCACCACGGTCGCCCCCGGCACGCGCGTGACGCTGCTCTATCCGGGCGGCGGCGGGTATGGTGATCCCAAAACCCGCGACCCGGCGGCGCTGGCGGCCGATATCCGGGATGGCTACGTCACCCAGGAAGGCGCCACCCGCGATTACGGAGTAAAATCATGAGTGGCACGGCACGCATTGGGGTCGATGTCG
>JBDKIR010000464.1:0-5634 GCA_039797035.1 Pseudomonadota bacterium
GCGCCGCCGGAAAAGGTTGCGGCGCTGCAAGCGAAGCTTGGCCGCGATGCCGCCGGAGCCTTGATCGAAACCGCCATGGCCGCCATCGCCGAAGGGCTGGTCGCGCGCGGTGTCGGGCGGCTTGTGGTGGCGGGCGGCGAGACTTCCGGTGCGGTGGTGCAGCGCCTTGGTGTCACGGCGCTGCGTATCGGGCCCGAGATTGATCCAGGCGTGCCCTGGACTTTTGCCGAACCGCGCGGGCTGCATCTTGCCTTGAAGTCCGGCAATTTCGGTGCGCGTGATTTCTTCCTGAAGGCCTTCAACCATGGATGAGGCTGCGCTGCGCGCGCAACTCGCCGCCCTTGGCGCCTCGCTTTTTGCGCGCGGCTATTCGGTGGGGACGGCGGGGAATATCAGCGTGCGCCTGCCGGATGGGTTTCTGATGACGCCGACCAATTCCTGTCTTGGCCGGCTTGATCCCGCGCGTATCTCCAAGCTCGCGCCGGATTTTTCGCATGTGTCGGGCGACAAACCATCCAAGGAAGTCTTCATGCATCGCGCGGTGCTGATGGCGCGGCCGGATGCGGGGGCGGTGGTGCATTTGCATTCGACGCACGCCACCGCCATTGCCTGTCTGGCAGAACCCGGGGAAGTCGCGCCCATCCCGCCGCTGACACCTTATTTTGTGATGCGGGTCGGGCGGCTTTTGCCGGTGATCCGCTATTACCGCCCCGGCGATGGCGCAATGGAAAACGACATCCACGAAGCCGCCAAAACCGCCAAGGCCGTGCTGCTCGCCAATCACGGCCCGGTGGTCTCGGGCCGGACTTTGGAAGATGCCGTGCATGCGGCGGAGGAATTGGAAGAAGCCGCGCGCCTTGCGCTGCTGCTCCGCGGTGCTGGCGCGCGCAGCCTGACGCCCGCGCAAGTGGATGATCTGCTGAATACTTTCGGCTGACCCATGTGGATCATGATCGCCGCGCCCTATACCAGCGGCGGCGCCGATGCTGCTTTGCGCGCTGCGCGTCTGGCTGAAATGAACCAGGCCGCACTCGCCATCCTCAGGCTTGGTCATGTGCCGGTGATTGGCGTGAATATGGCGCTGCCGATCATCGCAGCGGCTGAGGGCGATGTGTTTGAAGAAGTGATGATGCCGCTGTCACTCGCCCTGGCGGAGCGCTGCGATGCCGTGCTGCGGTTGGGTGGCCCGAGCCAGGGCGCGGATCAGGAAGTCACGCGCTTCCGACAGGCAGGCAAGCCCGTATTCCATACCCTGGCGGAAATCCCGCCAGGGTAAGGGCAATCAGCCTTCAGGCCGCCTTGGCTTGTTGCTGCTGCAATAAACCGGTCAGGAATTGCGCGATGGCGCCCATGCCGGAAAGCCCGGCGCGGGCTTCAGCGTCGCTATTGTAATTGGTATTGGTGTTCACATCATAGGCGAAGGTATTTCCGGCGCGATCCGTGATGAATTCAATCGCGCCCACACCAACGCCATTGGCGCGCAAGAAGGCTTCCATGCGCGGCAGCAAGGGGTGGGTGAAACCTTCAATGATGCGGAACTTCTCCCCCGGCGCCACGGCGGGGCAGACCGCGCCAGGTTCAATGGCGCAGACATCCGCCGGGCAAAGCTCAAACCCTTCCGAGGTATCCACGCGCACGGCATAGAGGAATTTGCCATTGATGAATTCAGCCCGTGTGATGAAGGGCTCTGGCGCTTCGATGTAGCGTTGCACCAGCCACACGCCATCACGCGGCGCGGCGAAGGGATCGGGGTCGGCGGCGATTTTCGCGACCGCCTCACGCAGCGCCGCCGCACTCAGAATCAATTGCACGCCCAAGCCCTTGCCGGCGCGGTTATGCTTCAAAATCACTGGAAAGCCGAGCTTTTGCGCCGCTTCTTCCAGATGCTGCGTGCCCACCACGGCAATGGTCGGCGGCGTTGGAATATCGAAACCGGCCAGCGCCGCATATTGCGCAACCTTGGAAACCTCCAATTGCAAGGCGCGCCGGCCATTCACCACCGGCCTGCCATGGCGCTCCAAATGTTCGATCACCGCGCCGGCATATTCGGGCGCATAGGTATGACCGCGCGTATGCGATGACGCACTCATGCGATTATAGAACACGCCCTCGGGCGGCGGCGTGGTCAGGTCCAGCACGCCTTCATCCAGGAACCATTCCTCAAAGGGTGTTCCAATCCGGGCAAAGGCCGCGCGCAGCGGTTCCACCCAGGCGTCATTTTCGTGAATGATGAAGACTTTCGACATGCCAGCTTCTCCGATGTTACCCAAGAGAAAAGCCTGCTTTTCGGGCGATGCAATAGGCGCAGAAAAGAAAGATTTTCCTGCCACGCGGCGTTTGGTCGGGGAAATTTTTTGCCACCTAAGCGCCGCCGCAGAGATGTCTCATCCCCATTCTGGGCGCATGATTTCCTGATACGGGTTTAACCCTTTAGGAAGGGGAAAGAGAACGCGTTTCGCCCCTGGAGGCCCCGATGCAGCTTGATCCCGTCTTTGCCGCGCCCGGACGCTTCCTCAAGGGCAATATTCACACCCATTCCAATCGTTCGGACGGCCAACGCTCGCCGGAAGATGTGGCGGAAACCTATCGTCGCGGCGGCTATGATTTCATGGCCCTGACGGATCATTTCATGGCACGCTACGGCTTCCCCATTGTGGATACGCGGGGCTTTCGCCAAGCCGGCTTCACGACGCTGATCGGCGCCGAGGTGCATGCGCCCGCGACCTCTCTTGGGGAAATCTGGCATATCCTGGCGGTCGGTCTGCCGCTGGATTTTGCGCCAACCCCGCCCGAGGAAAGTGGCGCGGCCCTGGCGCAACGCTGCGCTGATGCGGGCGCTTTTGTCGCCATCGCCCATCCTGGTTGGTACGGGCTGACCGCCGCCGATGGCCACAGCATCGCCGCCGCGCACGCCGTTGAGATCTACAACCACACCAGCCAAGTGCGCACCGATCGCGGCGACGGCACCGTTCTGGCGGATCGTTTGCTGGCCGATGGGCGGCGCGTTTCCCTGCTTGCGGTGGATGATGCGCATTTCGCCTGTGAGGATTGGTTCGGCGGCTGGGTCATGGTGAAGGCCACGGAAAATGAGCCGGAAGCCCTGCTGGCCGCGCTCAAGGCCGGGCATTTCTACGCGAGCCAAGGCCCCCGTATCGAAGGCATTCTCTGGGGCGAGGATAGCGTGGAAATCCATTGCAGCCCGGCTTCCAGCATCATGGTGCTTGGCCGTGGATCAGCGGCAGCGCAATCCGTCGCCCCCTTGCAAACCAGGGTGCGGCTGCCGCTCGAGAAACTGCGCGCGGGGGGCTATGCACGGGTGGTGGTGGCCGATGCCGCGGGTAAGCGGGCTTGGTCTAACCCCTATTTCTTCTGAAAACCGCCATCGCTGGCCTTATCCTGAGGCGTGACTGCAAAAATTTCTCGTTAAGCTGATGATTTTCTCCAACTGCATTCAATCGCGGCATGTGGAAGAAATCAGGCAAATGCCGCTCAAAACCGCGCCAAACGTCCGGCGCGCTACATGATCGGCATAGCGCGCGTTAACGCTTCCGTCATACCGCGCCCAAGAAATTGGCAAGAATGGTCACTAAAGGTGAGAAAAGACCGGCGGCGCCATTAATATCGCGCGTGCCGCAAGCCGCTTTGCCCCGGCACTAACTCATCTTTCAGCAATAAGCGCTCCGGCAAAATGGGCTTCCACTTAGCAGAGGAGTACGCCCGAAGATGCGCATCAGAATAGCGCCCTTGTTACTGACCATTCTGGCGGTCATTGGGACCGTCAATGTCGCTTCCGCTGTCTATGCATGGGTTTCCATGCGCGATGACATGCAGACGCTCAACCAAATCCGCAATAACGCGGTGATCCCCTTGATTGATCTCAAGGCGATTTCGGATGCCTATGCGGTGTCCATTGTCGATGCCTCGCACAAGATGCGCAACGGCAATTTCACCTGGCAGGAAGGCGCTGCCTCACTCGCGGATGCCAGCAAGAACCTGGAACGCAGCTGGTCCTCCCTCATGCGTACCGAATTGCCGCCCGCGGTAATGGAAGCCTTTGGCCAAGCGCGGGAACGCCGGGCGCCGGCGGAACAGGTGACGCAGGATCTGATCCGTATCGCCGCCGCGCGCGATGCAAGACAATTGGACCAATTGGTGAGGGAACGGCTCTATCAGGCGATTGACCCCTTCACCGAATCGATCGGTCTGATGATGGACACCATCGTCGCCGGCACGAATGATCGCGTGGCGACTGAAGTGGCCAACGTTACCCAGGCCACCTTGATCATCGCCTTTTTGGGCTTGGTGACGCTGACCGCCCTGATCACGGCGGCTTGGATTGTTGTCGCGCGCGTCACGCGCCCATTGGGTTCCTTGGCCAATGGCATGGAAGATATGTCGAAGGGCAATCTGTCGCATGACTTCAAAGGGGCCGATCGGCAGGATGAAATTGGCGAAATGGCCCGCGCTGCCGTGGTGTTCCGCCAAGGCTTGGTGGAAGCCGATAGGCTGCGCGCAGCGGAAGCCACCCGTGGCGCCGAAATGGAAGCCGCACGGCGGAGCGCCATTCAGACCATCGCGGGGGATCTTGATCGCACGGTTGGCCAATCGGTCAGCACGCTGTCCAACCGTACCGCCATGTTGGTCAACGAAGGCAATCGGGTTTCCGCCACCACAGACGCCACCCTGGCCCAGGCGCGCGCCGCTGCGCATGAGGGTACAGAGGCCAATCATGGCATCCAGTCGGTCTCGGCAGCTGCCGAACAGCTGACGGTGGCGATTTCCGAAGTCTCCAACCGCGTCACCGCCGTGGCGCAAACGGCACGTGGTGCGGCTGAACAGGCTGATCGCGTGACCGGCCTGGTGGATGGGCTGAATGCCGCTTCCGTGCGAATCAATGATGTCACGGGGTTGATTGGCACCATCGCGGCGCAGACCAATCTTTTGGCATTGAATGCTACGATTGAATCGGCCCGCGCCGGGGAAGCCGGCAAGGGCTTCGCCGTCGTGGCGTCTGAAGTCAAAAGCCTTGCCGCACAATCGGCCAAGGCTACCGAAAGCATTCAGACCGAAATCAGCGCCATGCAGTCGATTATCGGCGATGTGGTCGGCGTGATTGGCGATATCGTGACGCGGATCAGCCAATTGGATGGCGAAAACACCGCCATCGCCGCGGCTGTGGAAGAACAATCCGCCACCACGGCGGAAATCGCTTCCAGCCTTCGGAATGCCGCCAAGGCGGTGGATGGGCTGGAAGGCTCCATCGGGCGTGTCTCGGGCATGGCGCAGGATGCTGGCCAAGCCATGGGCACGATCACCGAAGCGAGCAAGAGCGTCGCCGATGAGGCTGTGCAACTCCGCGAAGCGACGCAGGACCTGATCAAGCGGCTGCAAGCGGCCTAATCCAACGCCCCCCCGCGACCTGGTGTGGTCGCGGGGACAAGGCCAAGGGATCAGCGGGGGGGGGTGATACCTCCCCCGCTCATTTTTTCTCCGCCCGGCAGGCGTTTGCACCGAGGCCGCCCGCTGAAAAACGCCAGCCGGTAGGGTTTCGTGCCGAAGGCGTGGTTTCAACCCCTCACACGCGCGAATCTTAGGAATTTTAACCTTTTCTTCTGATATTGCAGCCTTTAACGG
>JBDKIR010000465.1:0-2751 GCA_039797035.1 Pseudomonadota bacterium
CGGAAACGCTGCGCGAAAACCTTGGCCTGAAAGGTACCAAAATCGGCTGCGAGGCGGGTGATTGCGGCGCCTGCACCATCCTGATCGATGGCGCGCAGGCCTGTGCGTGCCTGATCCCCACTGCCCAGGCTGCGGGGACTGAGGTCACGACCATTGAAGCTGATCATCCGGTTTTGGCGCGCCTGCGCGCGGCCTTTCTGGCACATGGCGCGGCGCAATGCGGCATCTGCTCCCCTGGGATGATCATGGCGGCGGCGGATCTGCTCCTGCAACAGGAGGCGCCCAGCCGCGAAGATGTTGCGGATGCGATTGGCGGCGTGCTCTGCCGTTGCACTGGGTATGTAAAGATAATCGATGCCATCATGGCCGTTGCCCATGGCACCGTCCCCGTGCCCGCCATGCCGGAAATGGGCGCCGCTGTCGGTGCGGATGTCGCGCGCCTGGATGGCGCCGCGAAAGTGGCAGGCACGGATGTTTTCGGCGCCGATGACGCGCCGGCGGAAGCGCTCTGGCTGCGTATCCTGCGTTCGCCTTATGCCCGGGCCCGCTTCACCCTTGGTGATCTGGAAGCGGCGCGGCGTGAACTTGGCCTGGTGGCCATTATCAGCGCTGCGGATGTGCCGGGGCTGAATGGCTTTGGCATCATGCCGCAGTTGAAGGATCAGCCTGTTTTCGCTGAAGGCGAAGTGCGTTTTCGCGGTGAGGCCGTGCTGGGCCTGATCGGGCAGCGCGCGGCGCTTGAAGCAGTTTGCGATGCGGCCCTGCCCATCACCTGGGAGGTGCTGCCCGCCGCCGAGGGGCTGGATGCGGCGCTGGCGCCATCGGCCGCGCAACTCCATGCGCACGCACCGGGCAATATTCTGGTCCAGGGGCGCCTGACGCGGGGCGATGTGGCGCAAGGCCATGCTGCGGCCAGCGTCACGGCTGAAGGCGTGTTTCACACGGCTTTCGTGGAACATGCCTATATCGAACCTGAAGCCGGCTGGGCCCTGCCCAAGGCGGATGGCATCGGCATGGAAATCACTGCCTGCACCCAGGCGCCTTATATGGATCGGGAAGAAACCGCGCGCGTCCTGGGCGTTGCTGAAGACCAGGTGCGCATCCGCCCGACCGCCTGCGGTGGTGGCTTTGGTGGCAAGCTGGATGTTTCGGTGCAGCCCTTGCTGGCGGTGGCCGCCCGCAAAACGGGCCAGCCCGTACGCATGATCTATTCACGCACCGAAAGCATGGCATCCACCACCAAGCGCCACCCGGCACGGTTGAAGGCGCGATTTTCGGCGGATGCCAGCGGGCATTTCACTGCCTTCGAATTGGCAGGTGATTTCAATACCGGTGCTTACGCCAGCTGGGGGCCCACTGTTGCCAATCGTGTGCCGGTGCATGCCACCGGTCCTTACCGCGTGCCGCATGTCAAAAACCGTACCCGCGCCATTTATACCAATCAGGTGCCAGCGGGCGCGTTTCGGGGATTTGGTGTGCCACAGGCAGCCATCGCAGCAGAATCCCTGGTGGATGATCTCGCCGAAAAATTGCAGCTGGATCGTTGGGAAATCCGGCGGCGCAACGCGATTGGTCCAGGTGATACCACGCCCACTGGCCAGATCTTACACGCCTCAGCCGGTTTGCCGGAATGCCTGGATGCCTTGAAGCCGGGATGGGATGCCATGCTGGCGGAAGCGGCCCAGCATAACGCGACAGCACCGCGCTTTCGGTTGGGCGCTGGCATTGCCTGCATGTGGTATGGATGCGGCAATACATCCATGTCCAACCCATCACGCATGCGCGTGGTGCTGGACCAGGATGGTGCCCTTACCTTGTTCAATGGCGCCGTTGATATCGGCCAAGGCAGCACCACCGTCATTGCGCAAATCTGCGCCGATGCGCTGGGCCTGCCGCTGGCGCATTTCCGGCAGATTATTGGTGATACAGCACTGACCTATGATGCCGGCAAAACCTCTGCCTCCCGCCAAACCTTTGTCAGTGGTCGCGCCGCATATGAAGCGGGGCGCGATTTACGGCGGCGTATTCTGGCGCTTGCCAATGCCGGGCCGGAAGCGCAGCTCTCGCTTGAGGGAAAGCAGCTGACAGTGCGTGATGCCATGGGCAGTTCACGCAGCATCAATTTGGCGGCACTCGACGCCCCCTTGGAAGGTGATGGGCGTTATGACCCACCCACCACCGCGCTTGATGAAGAAGGCCAGGGGCTGCCTTATGCGACATATGGCTTCGGCGCACAGATCGCCCTGGTTTCTGTGGATCGGCTGCTTGGCACGGTGAACGTCAAGCGCATCATCGCCGCGCAGGATGTTGGGCGCGCCATCAACCCCGCCCTGGTGATTGGGCAGATCCATGGCGGCATCGCGCAAGGCCTGGGCCTGGCCCTGATGGAGGAATTCATCCCAGGGCGCACGGAAAATCTGCACGACTACCTCATTCCAACAGCCGGCGATGTGCCGGATATTCAGGTGCATTTGATTGAAGCCGCGGAACCGGAAGGCCCCTATGGCGCCAAAGGCGTGGGGGAACCTGCCCTGGTGCCAACCGCGCCAGCCATTCTTTCCGGCATTCGCCACGCCACGGGCGTGACACTGCGGCAAGTGCCGGTTCTGCCGCATCGGCTTTGGCAAGCGCTGCAGGAGCAGGATCAATGAGCAATGATCGCCTGAGTATCGCGGCGCGTTCCGAAAAATATGGTCAGGCGGAAGGCGATGAAGGGATTATTCGCTGCGATGCCTGCCCGGTACTGTGCCG
>JBDKIR010000466.1:0-6185 GCA_039797035.1 Pseudomonadota bacterium
CTGGCGCTGGCTTCGACCATTACCTCGGCCGATTACCTCCAGGCGCAGCGTCGTCGGCGTGAACTTTGCGAAGCGGTGGCCGCCGCCATGACCGATTGCGATCTGCTGGTGACAGCAGCGCAACCCGGCGAAGCGCGGCCCATTCACCAGATGACGAAATGGGCATCCTTTGAAGTGCCGAATTTCACCATCCCCTTCAACCTGACCGGCCAGCCGGCGCTGACGGTCTGCACCGGCTTTGGTGCGGGCGGCATGCCGGTGGGCGCGCAGCTTGTGGGCCGACCTTTTGAGGATGCAACGGTGCTGCGCGCGGGCCAGGCTTATGAATTGGCCGCGGGGTGGCGCGCCAAGCGCCCGGCCATCGCTGCCTGAAACAAAAACGGCGCGGCCCCATCACCGGGGCCGCGCCGATCTTGCGGAAATGCCCCGCGCGTCAGCCCATCGGGCGCATATAGGCCATGGACATTTCCGATGGGTTCAGAATGCCCATCATCGCCATGTTGCGATCGATTTCTTCAGACAGCAGGCCGATCGCGTGCTTCACGCCTTCTTCGCCCGCCACCGCCGCCGCTGACAGCATGGGACGGCCGACGAAGACGAAGGAAGCACCCAGCGCCAAGGCCTTCAGCACATCGCTGCCACGGCGGATGCCGCCATCATACATCACCGTCATGCCACCGGCATCGCGGGCAATTTCAGGCAGGCTGCGCAAGCCGGAAATCGTGCCATCCAATTGCCGCCCGCCATGGTTGGACACCATGATGCCATCCGCCCCGGCGTCGCGGCACATGCGCGCATCTTCGGGGGAGATGATGCCCTTCACCACCAGCTTGCCTTTCCAGCGCTTGCGGATCAGTTCCAGATGTTCCCAGGCCAGCCCATCACGCGCGCCGAAGGCACGCATCAGGGTGCGGGAGACGATGGGCGGCCCACGGCCGGCATCCATATTCTCGAAATGCGGCATGCCATGCTTCAGCATGGTCTTGAAGAAGGTGTTCAGCACCCAGCCCGGATGCGTAATGCCATCCCAGAGCAATTGCGGCGTGGGTTTGAGTGGAATGGAATAGCCATTGCGCACATTGTTTTCACGGTTGGATGAAACCTGCACATCCACCGTCAGCACAAAGGTCTTGAAACCGGCGGCGGCCACACGGTCCACCAGCGGTTCAATGCGTTCCGCCTCACCGGGCAGATAGGCCTGGTACCAGGCATCTGGATTGGCCTTCGCCACATCTTCCAGCGGGATCAGCGAAGACGCGCTCATGATCATCGGCACGTTGCGCGCGCGGGCGGCTTGCGCCAGCACCAGGTCACCACGATAGGCAACCAGCGCCGAAGCCCCCATGGGCGGCAGGCCGAAGGGCGCTTCATATTCCTGGCCGAACAGCGTGGTCTTCAGATTGCGCCCGCGTGTGTCACGCAGCACGCGCGGCACAAAGCCCCATTCCTGGAAGGCTTCGCGATTGTCGCGCAGGGACGCATCGGTTTCGACAGCACCCGAGACAAAGCCGCCAATGCTGCGCGGCAAATAGCGGGCGGCAGCGGCTTCAAAATCCGGCAGGCTGAGGTAGCGGCGCACGGAAGCGGGCGGCGGCGGCGGGCGCTTCTGGCTCAGGTTTTGTGGCGGGGTGGGCGCCGGGGCCCATTCGGGCGAATTCGCCGTCATCGAACATTCCTTGGACTGACGTGTCTCCTGCTAGTTATTGCCTGGAAATGCGCGGCAGGCCAGCCCAGGGCCGGGGTTTCAGCGCCAAAGCGGGCGGATCACATAGTCATACAGGGTGAAAACCACCTCGATCCCCACCAGCGCAACCACGGCGATTTCCAGGCCCAGGGAACGCCGCGCCTCAATCAGGGAAAGCAAGGTCTGGGTCGTATCGCCAATCAGGGCGAGCTTGCGTTCCAGCGCCGCCCCCCTTTCGCGCAATTCATATTCATCGGCCAGCCGGGCATGCAGCCTTTCCAAATCCGGGTGATCCCACAGGACTTCGGGCTTATCGGCGGCTTCCACCCGCGCGGAAGTGCGGTTGCGCGCGGAAAGCGCATGGCCAATCTGGCGATGCAAAGCCCGCGAGGATGCCTTGAGCCGCCCTTCCATGCGAAGCCCCGCCACGACCGGTTCCATACGGTCCAGCGCCTCGGCCAGGCGGGCTTCCTGCTGGGCCAGGGCAGCGCTTTTGGCCAGCGCATCGCCCACCACCGCAAGGCGTGGCAGGGCGCGATCCCGCAAATGGATCACCCCTTGGGCATCCACCCCATCGCGCTCCGCCCCGATGATGAGTTGGGCGGTTTCCTCAATGGGGCTACTGAGTGGATTGGTCAGGCGCGGGCGTAACGCCTGCAACAAGGCAGCTTCGGCTTCCTGATCCGCGCCGAAAATCACCACCGCGCCCCAGCGAAAGGCAAAAACCGTCAAGGGAGGGGCGCTGGCCAGCGGCACCGGATCAGCCAAGGCCGCGCCATCCCGGGCCAGGCCGCGATGATCCAGCCTTTCACCCAGGATTAAGGCGCGGGCGCAGTCGCCTGCCGGTGGGTGGAGGGGTTCGGGGGATGTCGGCTTCATCACGCGGCGCCTTTAGCGCAGCGCGGAAGGTCTGGCGGCTTATCGCGTATTCCTGATCAGCCTGCGCCCGAGCAGATCGCCCAGGCGGTATTTGCCGATCTGTTGGGCAACACGGCACCGCGGCGCGTTTCAACATCGTGATTGGCGCAGCAGGGCACGCCACGGGCAAGCTGTTGCCCCCCGCCTGACACTACCGGCGGCGCATGATGAAGGAGCAGCGCGCCATGGCCATCTGCATCATGAACCCCAGCATTGCGACCAACATGCCATTGGCCCGCAGCGGCGATGGTTGGGATGCCCAAGGGATGCGGGTGTTTCCAATACTGATCCTTCAAAGCCGCGCCTGATGCCGCGCTTGGGAACATCCACCCTGCCCGGCGCCTGTTTCGGGGCAGCGCCCATCGCTGCCCGCGCCCTGGCATCCGGGCTTGGCGTGGCCGTGGCGCGGCGGGGCATTTTCCGGCCCAGTGATCAACAGGATTTCGGCCGTGTGGCGGAGCGTGTGGCGGCGGGCAATATGGCGCTGCTCGGCGATGCCGCAACTGACGATGCCGCGCAGGAAAAGGCTTATTTGCGCAATGCCATTGCCTGCGGCGCACTGCTGACCGCAGGGCGGCATTTGGTGCGCGGCGACGAGACCGAACCCAGCCAGCCCATGGAATATTTCGTCAATTGCGCCACGGCGGCGGCCAGCTTCACCAGCTTCTATCTGCTGCTCTGCGGTGCCGGGGTGGGACGCTGTTATGATGATGCGTTGTGTCTGGTGGATTGGCAGGCGGCGCCAAGGTTGTTTTTTCACCTTGCCACTGATCACGCGGATTTCGCGGAGGCCGAGGCTGATCTGCGCCAGGCCCTGACACCGGAACCACCCGCCATGGCGGCCTGTTTTCGGATCCCCGATCATCGTGAAGGTTGGGCCCGCGCGCTTGAAATCATCGAAGCCGGCGCGCATGCGCGGCAGCGTGATACCGCCCTTTGGCTGGATTTTTCAGCGATACGCCCGAAGGGCCAGCCAATCCGTGGCCTGGGCGGACAGCCAGCCCCCGGCCCCTTGCCATTGCTGCGCGCGCTGATCGCTTTGCGCGATCAAGTGGTGCTTCTGGGCAAAGCCATGCCGCCATGGGAACAGGCGCTGCGCGTGGATCACCTGATGGCCATGGCGGTGCGTTATGGCGGGGTGCGGCGCGCTGCACGCATGGCGGCCAAAACCTGGCGGGATGTTGATACGCCGCGTTTCGCCACGGGCATCATATTGCCCGGCCCTGTCACGGCGACACATGCCATCCTGGTGGATGCTGAATTCTGGGCGCGGCTTGCGCCAGCCGAAGCCGCTGCGCCGGCGGAACTCTCGCGCCATGCACAACAGGTTTTCATGGCCGCGACAGATGCCATTCATGCCAATGGCGCGCCGGGCTTCATCAATACGGATCAATTGACACCGAGCAGACCAATCGATGTCGATGTCCGGATCGGATCCGCGCATTACCCCATGCAGGAAGGCGCTGGCATGTTGCGTGATATCGCCATCCATGCCGCGGGCGCGCCGAGCCGGACCATCACCAATCCATGTGGTGAAGTCGCCCTGCCAGTGACAGGGGGTTTTTGCGTGGTGGCGGATTTCGCGCCCCTTTTGGCCTGCCCGCTTCCCTTGGCGGCGATCACCCCGGGCGCGCTGCCCGCTGATTTGGCACAGGCTTGGGATGAACGTGTCTTGGCGGCACTACGACTTGGGGTGCGGTTTCTGATTCGCGTCAATCGCATGGCCGGAATTTATGCGGCTGAAACCCTGGCGCATAACCCGAT
Source organism: Pseudomonadota bacterium (assembly GCA_039797035.1). GTDB lineage: Bacteria > Pseudomonadota > Alphaproteobacteria > Acetobacterales > Acetobacteraceae > Neoroseomonas. The sequence continues at coordinate 4,367 of JBDKIR010000466.1, forward strand.
AGGGATCGGCCCGACGGGCCTGCATGAATGGGCTTGGCTGCGTTTTGGCTTTGGCTTTGACGATTTGGTGCATAGGACAAAATCACAGCCCTTCTGGCGCTTTCTGGCGCAAGCGGCAGAAACAGCGAAGCAGGAGGCCAATCGCTATGCCAAAAGCCTTGGCATGGCGCCCCCCATTGCGGTGACCACCATCAAGCCCGCCGGCACCACATCCTTGCTGTTTGGGCTGACCGCTGGCGCGCATTTGCCACCGGCGCGGCATTATCTGCGCTGGGTGCAATATCACGGGCAGGCCGATGACAATGCTGAAGTGGCGGCGCTGCGCGAAGCGGGCTATCCACAACGCAGGCTGGGGGCGGCCGCGCAGATCACCCTGGTGGGCTTTCCCTGCACGCCGTTGCTGGTGGAATTTGGCATCGGCGATCAATTGCGCACGGCAGATCAAGTATCGCTGGCAGCGCAGTATCATTGGCTGGAATTGCTGCAACAGCATTGGATCGGCGCCAGCCAGGGGCATCAGATTTCCTGCACGCTACGCTTTGATGCGCATGCAGTAACTCCAGATGCCTTACGCAGCCTGATACGGCGCCATCAGCCAGAATTGCGCGCAGCTGCCTTGCTGCCCTTGCGTCACGACAGCACCAGCGCGGGCGCCTATATGCCCGAAGAACCCATCAGCAGCGCGGCGTATGAAGTGCTCATGGCGCGGATCACTGCGGCGTGATCTTCAACTGCCAATCTCGCCACCATCCTTTTTCACGATGGCAATCACGGAAGGTCTGGGTGGCACACCTTCCTTGAAATCGGGCCAGCGCGTGGAAGGGCGTTCAAAGGTGGAACCCGGATCTTCGCCGGGATGCTGAATGGCCAGGAAGATGGTTTTATTGTCGGGCGTGAAGCAGGGGCCGCAAACCTCGGCCCCGGTTGGCGCCTGATAGAAAAGCCGCGTCAGCGCGCGGCCATGGCCAGCGGTATCAGCAGCATATAATCCATCCGCCACACCTGAGGTTTCCGGCGCGCCATCGGTGGCGATCCAGATGCGGCCCTTCTTGTCAAAGGCGCAATTATCCGGGCAGGACAGCCAGCCCTGACCGGATGTCGCGCGATGATATTGCGCGCCGGCATCAACGCCCGGCTTGCCGGCGGCAATGAAAATACCCCAACGCGCTTCGATGGCCGCGTGATCCACGCGCGCAGAGCCCGCGCCAGGTGGGATGATTTCCACGATATGACCATGGATATTGCGCGCACGCGGATTGGCGCGGTTCACCTGTTCGGCCGTACGGCGTGCATTATTGGTCAGCATCACATAAACGCGGCCATTGACGGGATTGGCTTCCACATCCTCTGGCCGATCCATCGGTGTGGCGCCCAAAAGATCAGCGGCGCGGCGTGTTTCAATCAGCACATCGGCCTGATCGGCAAAGCCATTCGCGGAAGTCAGCGGCCCCTGGCCATGCACCAAGGGCAGCCATTCCAGCTTGCCGTCATCATGAAATTTGCCGACGTAGAGCGTGCCATCATCCAGCAAATCGCGATTGGCGGCGCGATCATTTGGATTCCAGGGCCGGGCGGTGACGAATTTATAGACATATTCAAATCGCTCATCATCGCCGGAATAAAACGCAACGCGGCCATCGGCGCTGATCGCATGCGTGGCGCCTTCATGCTTGAAGCGGCCAAGCGCGGTGCGCTTTACCGGCACGCTTTGCGGGTCATAGGGGTCGAATTCCACCACCCAGCCGAAGCGGTTCGGCTCGTTCGGCTCCTTGCCCACGTCGAAGCGGTCCATGTGGGTCGGCCAGGAATACCAGGCGTT
>JBDKIR010000467.1:0-6110 GCA_039797035.1 Pseudomonadota bacterium
CCATCGAAGGTCACGAAAAACTAGAGCTCCGACCCTATGCGGTTGATGGGACAGAGGCACTGTCTCAGCTTTACCAGTTCGACATTGATTGCCTCGGTACCACGGGGGAGGCCGCCGAAGCTCTGGATCTGGTGGGTCAACGCGCCACCCTCAGTATCGGGCTGAATGAAGCTGAAACCCGCGATATTTTTGGCGTCATCGGTTCGGTCACCACTTCCGCCCCGACGCCCTATGGTGAAGCGCGGTATCGTTTTCGTCTGGTGCCTTGGGTGTCACGCTTGGCTTTCTCTCGCAGCAATCACATCCATGGAACGGTGGAGCCCGTTTCAGTGGCAGATATCATTGAATCCGAAATGAATAGTGCCCTACGCAGTGGCGCTGAGGTTGCAGACACGGATTTACGCAAGTTTGAGCATGAGATCCGCTTCAAGAATACCGCGTCCTATCCAAAGCGCGACCATGTCACACAATATGAGGAAACGGATTTCGCATTTATCTCACGTTTGGCGGAACATTACGGCATTTTCTATTTCTTCGAAGCCGCGAACGGAATGGAAAAAATCATCTTTGCGGATGATAATATTTTTACAAAGCCACTGGAAAAAACTGCGTCTTTGTCGTGGCTTCCTTGGCTGGCAGGCAAGCGCGAAGCAGCGCCAGATACTATTCAAGAATTTGAGCAGTATTGCGGGCGCGTGCCGGAAAAAGTGTGGTTGCAGGATTACAATTACAGCCTGCCCCATGTGTCGCTGCTCGTGTCATCCAAGGTCGATGATCGCGGCCGCGGGAATTGGGTGGAATATGGCGATCACTACCTTACAGCAGAAGATGGGCAATTTATTGCCCGCATGCGTGCTGAAGAACTACGTAGCCATCAACTGCGCTGGCGGGGCCGCAGTGCTGTGGCCAGCTTGGCGCCTGGCCGGAGCTTCGCCTTAAAAGACCACCCCTACAGCAAATGGAATCAGGAATATTTGGTGGTTTCAGTGCGGCATCAGGTGCGCATAGCATTGCCTGGTATCGAACCTGCGGACTGGGATGGTTATCGGAATCAATTTGAAGTCATGCAACTTAGCGTACCCTTCCGCCCTGCGCGCGTCACGCCGAAGCCGCGCATGGATGGGCTGATCCATGGTCATATTGATGGCACGGATGAACGTGATGCTGCGGAATTGGATGATCAGGGTCGCTATAAGGTGCGCGTGCCCTTTAATCTTTCTGGTGCGGCAGATGGCAAAGCGTCTCGGTTCCTGCGTATGGCCGCGCCTTTTGGGGGGGATGGTGATGGCATGCATTTCCCGCTTTTCCCCGATACCGAAGTTGTCCTTGGATGCGTGAATGGTGACCCGGACCGGCCTGTCATTCTTGGTGCGGTACCTAATCCGCGCAATTTAAGCGTTGTCACCTCGGCCAATTCATTCCGGCATCGCTTGGTTACACGCAGCGGCATGGGGCTTGAACTGGGTACGGATGGTGGCGGTGGTAGCAGCCAAGGGGGCGGTGGCAGCAGCAGCAATACCATGGCCACGCAAAGCGCCTTTGGTCGTGCCCCTGCCTTGATCAGCCCAAATGCTTTTGGTGACCCTGGCCAGGGTGCCGCTGAACGGCAGATGTTACAAACACCCGCTGCCGCCATGGCCGAGGAAAGCAGCGATGAAAAAAACTATGCGCGGCTTTATGCGAATACGGCCAATTATATGCGCCTCGGCGCAGCCCCGCCGGAAGGGGAAGATGCCAAGCTCACTGATCCCGGCTCCCTCGGTTACCTCACCTCCACGAAGGATCCCGCAACCCTGCCTGTGGCGCGCACGGATGTTTTGTTCAAAGACAAGCCAGGCGTTTTCACCACCGCAGAAGGGCAGATCTACACCGAAGCCTCTGGCGATCTTGGCATGAAGGCGGGGGGGGAAATGATCCTGCATGCCAGTGGGACATTGGGCGTAAGTTCAGGCAATCAGATTGGCTTGTTTTCAACGAAGGAGACGGCGCATTTTGCCGGCGCATCCTATTACATCCTGAGCGCCGCCGGCATCACCATCAGCAGTGTGGGCGATCTCAATACACAAACCAAGGGCAAAGCCATTGATGTCAGCGATGCGCGTGACGTCACCATTGAAGGGGCGGATGATACCCTGATGGTCGAAAAAGGAAGTCGTTCCAACACCATCAAAATGGGTAATGACAGTCTGAAGATCGATACGGGCAATCTCACTGTCGAATTGGGCAAAGGCAGTGAAACTCATAAAATCAAAATGGGAGATTTGAGTATGAGCTGCGACCTCGGCAAAATCAGCCTGGAGGCAATGAACAGCATCTCTCTCAAAGTGGGATCGAGCAGCATTACCATCGATCAATCAGGAATCACCCTTAAAGGCATGCTGGTGACTGCCGAAGCGGATACCACACTCACCATGAAGGGGCTTCTTGTGGAGACCAATGGTTCTGCTTCGAATATCGTCAAAGGCGCCGTGGTCATGATCAATTAAGATGAGCAATTCCCTCACGAAACTGGCGGTTCCCCTACCGGCCAGCCTGGATCCGCTTAAACTTTCATCCGAAGCACTCGGCCTTCTGGCTGGCGCAAAAACCGCCGCCGAGGGGCTGGAGCGCGTATTGGCTGCAAAATTGCTCGACGATGCCATACGCTTGGTCAGCCACACCCTGCCAAAGCGTGAAGCTGTCTGGTGGTGCTGTATGTGCGCGCGTTCTGTCCCGCCGCTCCAGCAAAACCCGACAGATATCGAAGCCTTGAACGCCGCAGAGGCTTGGGTACGCCGGCCGAGCGAAGAAGCGCGCCGCGCCTGCATGGCGATCGCGCAGAAAACGCAATTCAATACGCCGGAAGTATGGGCCGCTATGGGGGCATTTTGGAATAGTGGCAGCATGGGGCCCGAATCGGCACCCGCGATACCAGTGCCTGAACATTTCACTGGTTTGGCGATACATGGTGGCGTCATGCTGGCGTCGGTACGGTTGCGCCCGGAACAAGCCATGGCAAGACTTGGACGTTTTCTGGCTGCCGCTTGCGACATTGCCGCCGGCGGGGCAGGCGTTATCCCCGTAGAGGAGGTTTGACATGGGAATGGCAGCAGCGCGCAGCGCGGATATGCATATCTGCCCCATGGTCACGGCTGCCGTGCCCCCCATCCCGCATGTGGGGGGCACCATCATGACCGGGGCGCCGACCGTGTTGACGGGAAGTATGCCGCAAGCGCGGGTTTCAGATACCTGCCTTTGTGTTGGCCCGCCTGATACGATCGCACTCGGAAGCGTCACGGTACTGGTGGGCGGCTTACCGGCGGCCCGCATGGGGGATTTATGCTCTCATGGGGGAACAATTTCAGTGGGCCTTCCCACCGTTCTCATCGGTTGAAGTCGCGCGCCAGGCACCACACAGTGCCAGGCGCCGCGCAACGGCCCATCGCCGCCACCCATTGTGGGGTGAATTGAGGGATCATGTGGGGGCGTGAAAATAAAAACTAGGCTGCCCAATTTCTTGCGGAAGAAAGTGGCGTCCCGTACGGGATTCGAACCCGTGTTACCAACGTGAAAGGCTGGTGTCCTAGGCCTCTAGACGAACGGGACAAGGCCGAGAGGCGCGCCTCATACCCTCCCTAGCGCCCGCCGCCTAGCCCCCCCCGGCATTTAAAATGCACCACCTTGTCAGAAAATCCTCTTGCGGCATGTTTGGCCCCAAAATTCAGCCTGGATTTCCGATGACCGAAGCCTGCCGGCTCTACCTGATTACCCCTCAGCAACTCGATCCTCTGGCCTTTCGCGATCATTTGGCGGCGGCTTTGGATGGCGGGGATGTCGCTTGCCTCCAGCTCCGCTTGAAAGACGCGACCGAGGACGAGATCGCCCGGGCGACCGAACTCCTCATGCCGGTGGCCGCCGCGCGGGATGTCGCCTTCCTGTTGAATGATAACGCGGCGCTGGCGCTGCGCCTCGGCTGTGATGGCGCGCATCTCGGCCAGGGGGATGGTGATCATGCGGAAGGGCGGCGGCTGCTGGAAGGCAAGATTCTCGGCATCACCTGCCATGCCTCGCGGCATCTGGCGATGGAAGCAGGGGAAATAGGGGCGGATTACGTGGCGTTTGGCGCCTTCTTCCCCACCGATAGCAAGCAGACCATCCACCGCGCGGAACCCGATCTGCTGGAGTGGTGGCATGAGATTGCGGAAATCCCCTCGGTTGCCATTGGCGGCATCACGGCGGCGAATTGCGGCCCCTTGGTGCGGGCGGGGGCGGATTTTCTGGCGGTGATTGGCGCCGTCTGGCACCACCCTGAAGGCCCGGCAGCGGGCGTGCGGGCCATGAACGCCGCTATCGCGGCAGCCTGAACTAAAACCCGCGGGGTTCCTGCGGCAGGCGGGACAGGCGCCGGAACACAGCCATGGCGGCGGCGGCCGTCGCCTCATCCATCGCGCCTTCGCGCACTTCGGCCTGTGTCCACATCCAGCTGCGGGGTGGGTCGTCGCGCATGGACCAATCCGGGAAAAGCCGCTCTGCCGTATCGCCGGCATGCAACAGAATCACTTCCACATGCCGGTCATCGCGCAGGATGCGGGCATAGGTTTCATTCACCGCGTCGCGCGGCCCTTCCAGCAATTGCAGATACATATCCGCGCGGCAGATCAAGGCACCAGTGACCCCAGTTTGGGTATTCAGGCTGCGTGCCGAGGTCAAAATATCGTCCAGCGCGGCCTCATCAAAGCCGAAGGGGCGCGATGTATAGATCAGTTGTGAAAGGCGTTTCATCCGCTGCTTGTCCCGCTCGCTTTGTCTCGCACCCGGATGCGCGATGCGTTATCATACACAAAATCCGCAGAAGAGCAGGAAAATTTGGCCCATGGATGAAACCCGCTTTCATCGCCTGCTGCATCGCCCGGGTATCTTGGTTGATATCGGGGCGCATGATGGGCTGATCACCCTGCCTTTGGCGCAGCTGGCGGGCAGCCATGTGCTGGCTTTCGAACCCCTCCCCAGCGCCTATGCGCGGCTGCAGGCGGCGCTGAAGGCGCGCTTTGGCAGCATGCCTGGACATGTGCAGTGCTACCCCATGGCGCTTGGTGACCAGGATGGAGAAATCACCTTGGCCATGCCGGTGCTGGATGGGGTAGCGCAGGAACAATGGGCCAGCACGGCCAAGGATTACGCCGCGCATCTCTCGGCCCGGGTGGCGGTGGAACACTTCACCGTCCCGCTCCGTCGGCTGGATGCTTTCCAGCTGGCCGATGTCACGGCCATGAAGATTGATGCGGAGGGCGCGGAATATGAAATCCTGCGCGGCGCGCGCGACACCTTGCTGCGCTGCCGCCCGATTCTGACGTTGGAAATCGAAGAACGCCATCGGGCAGGTAGCACCTATGCCGTGCCGGCCTATCTCGATGCGTTGGGCTATGATGTTTTCTTCGAATTGCAGGATGAATGGTACCCGGTGGCCGCGCTGGACCGCCCGACGATGCAAAGGGCATCGTCCGACCCATCGGTATTCGAAGCCTCAGACCCTTATGTTTTTGTTTTTTATGCGCTGCCGCGTGAAGCGAGCAGCGCCATGCTGGATCAACTCCGCCAAGCGGCGAAGCCTATGCCTTAGGGCGCATTGACTGCACGGCTCGGGATTGGGTGCTCACGCCAGCCAAAGCACATCCTCGATGGTGCGCGCACCGCTGACCAGCATGGCCAGCCGGTCAAACCCAAGCGCAATGCCGCTTGTTGCCGGCATGCCGTGTTCCAGCGCGGCCAGGAAATCCTCGTCGATTTCCCAACCCTTTTCTCCGGAAATGCGGCGCCGTTCCGCCGTATCAGCAATGAAACGCCGCCGCTGTTCGGCGGGGTCGGTCAATTCATCGAAGGCATTGGCCAATTCCAGCCCGCCGACAAAGAGTTCGAAACGGAGCGCCGCCCTTGGGTCAGCGGGATCACGCCGGGCCAAAGCGGCTTGCGGCGCGGGCCAATGGGTCAGGAAGGTTGCGCGCTCGCGTCCAAGATGCGGTTCAATGCGTTCGAGCAGCAGGCGGAAGAACAAATCCTCCCAGCTTTCATCGGGCTTGGATGCAAGCCCTGCCGCCGCCGCGGCCGCGTGCAAGCGCGCTGCATCGCCCTCG
>JBDKIR010000468.1:0-3756 GCA_039797035.1 Pseudomonadota bacterium
ATCTCGCCGGCAAGGAAATGACTGTTGGCCGCTTCTACCAACGCCAGGGCATGCCCCAAGCCGCCATCGGCCGTTACCGCCGCGTGATTGAGGAGTTCCAGACCACCAACCACGTGCCCGAGGCATTGCATCGCCTGGTGGAGATTTATCTCAATCTCGGCCTACCGGAAGAAGCACGGCGCAATGCGGCGGTGCTAGGCTATAACTATCCGGGCAGCGAATGGTACGCGGACAGCTATGCCTTACTGGTTGCATCGGGTGCCGAACCGCGTGGTGCCCGCCCCGGCTTTGTCAGCCGGATGCTCAACAAGATTTTCTGATCAACGGGCGGCGCGCCAATGCTCGCCTCTCTCGCCATTCGCGATGTGGTGCTGATCGAAAAGCTTGACCTGAGCTTCGATGCCGGGCTGGCGGTACTCACTGGCGAAACCGGTGCTGGCAAATCCATTCTGCTGGATAGTCTTGGCCTCGCTCTCGGTCAGCGCGCCGAAGCCGGGCTGGTGCGCGCGGGGCAGGCGCAGGCAAGTGTCGCTGCCGCCTTCCTGCCCAACCCTGATCACCCGTGTTTTGAGATTTTGCGCGACCAGGGCATCAGCGCCGAGGATGAGTTGGTACTGCGCCGCGTGCTGCAGGCCGATGGCAAATCCCGCGCCTTCATCAATGACCAGCCGGTCAGTGTGGCGCTGCTGAAGCGCCTGGGCGCGATGCTGGTAGAAGTGCAGGGCCAGCATGAACAGGTGGGCCTGGCTGATCCCGCCACCCATGCTGGATTGCTGGATGCTTTCGGTGCCTTGGACGCCGAACGCAGCGCCACTGCCTCCGCCTGGGCCGCCTGGCGTGATGCCACACGCCGCCTGGCCGCCGCGCGCGAAGCCATCGCCAGCGCACAGCGTGAAGAGGAATGGCTGCGCCACGCCGTTGGCGAATTGACCGATCTAGCGCCCGAAGAAGGCGAGGAAGATGCGCTGGCCGCCGAACGCCAAAAGCTGCAACAGGGCGAACGCCGCGCCGAGGCGATTGCCGCCGCGCTTGGGGAGCTCACGCCACGGGACCGCCGTGCAGCATCGCCGGCCCGCGCGCTGCGTGAAGCGGCCCGCGCGCTGGAACGCCTGCCGCCGCCGAATGAGGAAGCGCAGCCCGCCATCCAGGCGCTTGCCGCCGCGCAGGATGCGCTGAGCGAGGCGGAAACGCTGCTAACGCGCCTGATGAATGAAACCGGCCCCGATCCGCGCCGGCTGGAACAGGTGGAAGAACGGCTGTTTGCGCTGCGCGCCGCCGCGCGGAAGCATACCGTGCCTGTCACGGAACTCCCGGCCTTGCTCGGCAATCTACGCGCCCGGCTGGAAGCGCTCGATGCCGGCGCGGGCGAAGTCGCCACGCTTGAAGCGGCTGAGGCTAAGGCGCGCGCCAGCTATATCGCTGCCGCCGGCAAGCTTTCCGCCGCGCGCCGCAAATCCGGCAGTGCGCTGGAAAAAGCCTTGGCCGAGGAACTGCCGCCGTTGAAGCTGGATCGCGCGCGGTTGGTGATAGACATCAGCGCGCGTGATGAGCCCGCCTGGGGCGCGGATGGGCAGGATCGCGTCACCTTTCTGGTGGCGACCAATCCGGGACAAACGCCAGGACCACTCGCCAAAATCGCCTCGGGCGGTGAATTGTCGCGCTTGATGTTGGCGCTGAAAGTGGTGCTCGCGCGCGGGTCGCCCGTGCCGACGCTGATTTTTGATGAGGTGGATAGCGGCATTGGTGGTGCCACTGCTGCTGCGGTGGGTGAGCGCCTGGCGCGTGTCGCGGACCGCGTGCAAGTGCTGGTGGTGACGCATAGTCCGCAAGTCGCCGCACGCGGCACACGGCATTTCCGCGTGGCGAAACAGGTGAAGGGCCAGCGCGCAGAAACGCGCGTTGAAATCCTCGATCAAGCCGAACGGCATGAGGAATTGGCGCGCATGCTGGCGGGCGAAAAAGTGACCGAAGCCGCGCGCGCTGCCGCGCGGAGCCTTTTGGGGGATAAAGCGTGATACCGATCCCCGTTGAGTCCCTTACCGAGCTTGATGCGGCGATTGAATTGGCGGCGCTGGCGCGTGAGATCGCGCGGCATGACCGGCTCTACCACGCCAAGGACCAGCCGGAGATCACGGACGCCGCGTATGACGCGCTGGTGGCACGCAACCGCGCCATCGAAGCACGTTTCCCGCAGCTGATCCGGAGCGACAGCCCATCACGCCGCGTCGGCGCGCCAGTCGCGGAAGGCTTCGCCAAATCCCGCCATGGCGAGCCGATGCTGAGCCTGGACAATGTATTCTCGCCCGAGGAATTCAGCGATTTCTGCAAACGCATCCGCCGCTTTCTGGGGCTGGCTGAGACCGAAGCCTTGGCCTTTGTGGGGGAGCCCAAGATTGATGGGCTTTCCATCAACCTGCTCTATGAAAACGGCGTTTTTATCAAAGGTGCGACGCGCGGTGATGGCGCGGAAGGCGAAGATGTCACCGCCAATCTGCTGACCATTCCATCCTTGCCACGGCAGCTGAAGCCGCCCTTCCCCGCCAGCATCGAAATCCGTGGCGAGGTTTTCATGGAGAAGGCAGATTTCCTTGCCTTCCGCGCTGCACAGGAGGCCGCCGCCGAAGCCCGCGAAGCGCGCCGCGCCGCGGGTGAAAAACTGGGCGATGCCGTGGTGATTCCCGCCAATCCACGCAACGCCGCCGCTGGTTCAGTGCGCCAGCTTGATGCGCGCATTACGGCAACGCGTCCGTTGAAATTGCTGGCCTATGCCATGGGTGCCGCGAGTGACGCGCCGGCGGAAACACATCATGATTTCCTGGATGCGCTGCGCCGCTGGGGCTTTGCGGTGAACCCGCTGTCTCGACGTTTGGAAAGCGAAGACGCCGCCGAACACTTCCAGGCGGAGATTGGCGCAGGCCGTGCCGCACTCGGTTACGACATTGATGGCGTGGTCTATAAGCTTGACCGGATTGATTGGCAGCGACGGCTTGGCTTTGTGGGGCGCGCGCCGCGCTGGGCCGTGGCGTGGAAATTCCCTGCTGAACAAGCGGTGACGAAGCTGCTGGATATCGAAATCCAGGTTGGCCGCACGGGCGCGCTGACGCCGCGCGCGGTGATGGAGCCGGTCAATGTCGGTGGCGTCGTGGTGCGCCACGCGACGCTGCATAATGAGGATGAAATCACCCGCAAGGATGTGCGCATTGGCGATACCGTCATGCTGCAACGCGCCGGCGATGTCATTCCGCAAATCCTGGGCGTGGTACTGGAAAAACGCCCGTCTGATGCAAAGCCCTATGCCTTTCCGCTTAACTGCCCCGCCTGCGGCAGCCATGCGATCCGCGATGGCGAAGATGTGGTGCGCCGTTGCACTGGTGGCCTGACCTGCCCCGCGCAAACCACGGAAAGGCTACGCCATTTCGTCTCCCGCCGCGCCATGGATATTGAAGGGCTGGGTGAGGAAAACATCCAAACCCTATTCGATGCCGGGCTGATCAAAAGCCCCGCCGATATTTTCCGCCTGCACCAGAAGCGCGACACGCTCGCAGGCTTTGAAGGCTGGGGCGAACGCAAGATCGGAAAATTACTCGAAGCGATTGAAGCGCGCCGTAGTGTTGCGCTGGAGCGGTTCATTTTCGCCCTTGGTATTCGCCGCATTGGCGAACAAAATGCCAAGCTATTGGCGCGGCATTATTACAGTCTGGAAGCCTGGCGCGCGGCGATGATTGCCGCACATATCATCGGTTCCGAAGCGCGGGA
>JBDKIR010000469.1:0-6455 GCA_039797035.1 Pseudomonadota bacterium
TGATCGCTGGGCGGCTGGATTATTCCTTCACCACCAGCGCTTCCATCCTGCCGCATATCGAAGCCGGCAGGCTACGAATACTGGCGAGCCCCTCGCTCAAGCGCAGCGCCTTTTTGCCCGATGTGCCAACGGTGGCCGAAGCCGCCGGATTGCCGGGTTTTGAGGTCTTGAACTGGTACGGTTTATTGGCGCCAAAGGGTGTTTCTGCTGCTGTGCTGATGCGCCTCAATGCCGCGATGCGGCAAATGCTGGCGGAGAGCGAGATCATCGCGGCCTTGCATCGGCAATGGCTGGAACCCCTGCCGTCCACGCCAGCGGAATTCACCGCCCTGATCAGGGCGGAGAGGGTGAAATGGGCGCCGGTGGTCCGTGCCTCGGGCGTTGGGGTGAATTGAAGCGACACCCGGACTGCGATTATTTGCCGGGTAGCCGGCCGGCATCGCGGCGTTGTTCAAACGCCTTGGCATGCAAAAAGGCCGCTTCATGCATGGCACTCGGCAAGCCATGGCGGCGCGCCGCTTCCAGCAAAAAGCCCAGAATATGGTCGGCTTCAATGCGCCCACCCGCTTCCAAATCCCGCAGCATGGAAGCGGTGTAAGCACTGGCCGCATCGCCAAAGACGCCACGATATTGCTGCATGAAGGCCTCGCTCACGGGAAAACCCTCAGCGGCGGCAATGGCGGCATTGCCTGCCAGCACCGCATGCATGAAGCCGATACCCCCTGGGGAACGGGCAATTTCGCCGACATTGGCGCGCATCAGCACGGTGCAGATGGCGCTGGTGCCAAGATGCACCAGCTTTTCCCACATCTGCGCGGTAATATCGGGCACGGCGGTCGCGACCATGCCTGGCGCCTTGGCAAAGGCGGCGGCAATCGCCTCCACCCGTTTGCTCATGCCGCCGGAGGTCTCGCCAAAGGTAAGCCAGCGCCAATCATTCAAATGCCGGATGGTGCCATCGGCGGCCAGGCTTGCCTGGATTTTGGCCAAGCCCCCCAGAACGCGTTCCCGCCCAAAGCTTTCCTGCAGCGCCGCGATATGCGGCAGCCCATTCAGGACCGGGAGGATAGCGGTTTGGGTATCCACGGCCGGCCGAATGGCTTCCATGGCAGCAGCCAGATCATAGGCCTTGCAGGTCAGCAGCACGACATCCCAGCCCGGGCGCAAATCCTCGGCCAGGATGCTGCGCACCGGGGCGCTGTAATCGCCCATGGGGCTGGTGATGACCAAGCCATGACGCGCCAATTGGGCGGCGCGCGCAGGGCGTACCAGGAAGCAGGGATCAAGCCCCGCTTGATGGAGACGCCCGCCAAAATAACCCCCAAGGGCACCCGCGCCCAGAATCAGAACCCGCATTGCATCCTCATGAAACCACAGTGGAAGCAGGCTACAGGAAGCAAGGGCGCCTGCGAATGGCTTGAGTCGTTGACGGGGCATGCAGACGGCTAGGTTTGTGGCTAACATGGCCCCATGCGCAGATTTCTTGCTTTTCTGGTGGTGGTCGGGTTGGCGGCTGGCGGCTGGTGGACGGCTGGCGCCCCCGTGCCAGCTTTTCTGGGCCAGGATGGCGCCGCTGGTCAGCCGCGCTTGCGCCTGGCGCAGGTGGATCGTGGGCCAATCACCGCAGTGGTGGCGGCAACAGGTACGGTCCATCCGGTAACCTTGGTGCAAGTCGGTAGCCAATTATCCGGGCAGATCCGCGAATTATTGGCGGATTTCAATACGCAGGTGCGCGCCGAACAACCCATCGCCCGGCTGGATACCGCGACCATCGAAGCCCGTCGCGCGGCGGCTGAGGCTGATGTGCATGCCGCCGCGGCGCAAATTGCCGTCACACGCGCGCAGGCGGAACGCGCCATGGCCGATCAGGCCCAGGCGGCGGCGCAAATCGAAGCCGCGCGGGCTGCCTTGACGGGCGCCGAGGCGACATTGCGCGATGCGGAGATTGAAGCCCAGCGCACCGCAGAATTGCGCGCCCGAGGGGTGGGGACCGAACGTGACGCCTTGCGCGCTGGCTTTGCAGCTGATCGGTTACGCGCCGCCGCAGCACAGGCGCAGGCGGATATCGCGCGCGCGGCTGCTGCGCTTGCGGCCGCCGAAGCCGCCGCGCGTACGGCCCAGGCACAAGTGGAAGCAGCCATCGCGGCGCGCGAACAAAGGGCTGCGCAATTGCGCCAGGTGGAAGTTGATCTTGGCAATGCCACCATCCGGTCACCCATCGATGGGGTTGTGGTGTCGCGCAATATCGATATCGGTCAGACGGTGGCGGCTTCCTTCCAATCGCCGATCCTGTTTCAGATCGCAGCCAGCCTGGATGAAATGGAAGTGCACGCCACGGTGGATGAGGCTGATATCGGCCGCGTGCGTCCCGGGCAGAATGTGACCTACACGGTGGCTTCCTTTCCGAATGAAACCTTGCAGGGGCGCGTGAAGGAAATTCGCCTGGCCGCGACCACGGTACAGAATGTGGTAACCTATACCGTCGTGGTGACGACGCCGAATGCTTCCGGCCGGCTGCTGCCGGGCATGACGGCAACGCTGCGCATCGTCACGGATACGCGCCCGGATGCCGTGCGGGTGCCCAATGCTGCCTTGCGCTGGCGCCCGGCGGGCGGTGCAGGGCCGGGCGCCGCGCCGGCGCCGGCTGGTGGTGGCCAGCAAATGGATCAGGCCTTGGCGCAATTGACGGATCTGACCGACGCGCAGCGAACCGAAATAGAAGCCGCGCGGTCCGAAATGCGGGCGCGCATGGCCAGCTTGCCACAGGACCCGGATGGCAGGCGCCAGCAAGCCCAGGCCGCACGCCAGCGCCTGATTGCACGGCTGAATGCGGTGCTGACGCCAGATCAAAGGGCGCGGTTGGCGGCTTTGCGTGGCAGCAACACGGCCGGGCAGGCCGGCACCTTGTGGGTGCAGGAAGCCAATGCGCCGCCGCGCGCCATCGCGGTGCGCACTGGGCTTTCCGATGGTAGTGTCACCGAAATCCTCTCGGGCGATATTGCACCGGGCAATGCTGTCATCATCGGCCAGGAACGCGCTGGCGCCCCAGGCAATGCCCCATCGCGACGCTTGTTCTGATCCATGGCGGCGCTGATTGAAACCACTGGGCTGACAAAACACTACCCGGCGGGGGAAGGTGTCGTCACCGCATTGCAGGGCGTCAGCCTGACCATCGCGCCAGGCAGTTTTGTCGCCGCCATGGGGCCTTCAGGGTCCGGCAAATCGACCTTCCTCAATCTGATCGGCTGCCTGGATCGCGCCACACAGGGCAGTTACCGCCTGATGGGTGAGGAGGTTGAAGCACTTTCCCATGATCGGCTGGCGGATCTGCGCAGCCGACGCTTGGGGTTTGTGTTTCAATCCTTCAATTTGCTGCCGCGTGCCGATGCCTTGGCCAATGTGGAATTGCCTTTGGTCTATCGGGGCCTGCCGCGCCGGATGCGCCGCGAAAGAGCCGCTGCTGCCTTGCATGCCGTGGGGCTTGCGGATCGGATGCATCACCGCCCAACGCAGCTTTCGGGCGGGCAGCAGCAGCGTGTGGCGATTGCCCGCGCCATTGTGGGCAGCCCGGATCTGATCCTGGCCGATGAGCCGACCGGCGCCCTGGATACCCGCACCGGGCTTTCCATCATGGCGCTGTTCCAGGCTCTCCATCGCAGCGGTGTCGGGATTTTGATGGTGACCCATGATGCCGATGTGGCGCGCTTTGCCGAACGGGTATTGCGGTTTCGCGATGGCCGCTTGATTGCGGATGAGGTGCAAAGCCCGGCCGATGCGGCTGCGGCCTTGGCGGATCTTGCCGCATGACGCCCGCCCCAGCCCTGCTGCCGCCTTTGCCGGGCGGGGCGCGTCGTGGGATGGATTTATGGGAAGCCTTGCGCGGTGCGCTTTCCGCGCTTTCGGCCAATTTATTGCGCTCCATCCTGACAGCGCTTGGGATTTTCATTGGTGTCGTGGCAGTGATCGCGACGGTCGCGGTGGGTGAGGGCGCGCGCCGGCAGGTCATGGCGCAGATCCAATCACTGGGCGCCAATCTGCTGATTGTCTGGGGCGGCAGCGCCACCATGGGTGGGGTGCGGCTGGGCGCTGGCGGGCGGTCCAATTTATCCTGGGATGATGCACAGGCCATTGCGCGCGAAATCCCGGAAGTGCAGGTGGCGGCCGGTTCCATTCGCCAGACTTTCCAGGTGGTGATGGGCAATCAGAACTGGTCCACCACGGTGCTTGCCACAGACCCAGATTATTTTGTCGCGCATGAATGGGTTGCCGATAACGGCCGATTATTTTCACCAGAAGAAGCCGCCGGCGGGCGCAAGGTGGTGATCATGGGGGCGACGGTCGCTGAAATGCTCTTTGCCGAGGAAGATCCCATCGGGCGGGAAATTCGCATTCGCCAGACACCTTTTGAGGTGATTGGCGTGATGGCGCGCAAGGGCCAGAACCCCATGGGCCAGGATCAGGATGATACGGTTTTTGTGCCTTATTGGACTGCGCGGCGCAGCGTCATGGGCGCATCACGCGCCAATGCGCGCCAGGTTGGCGTCATTTCCGTCAAAATCCATGAGGGTGAGGATATGGCGGCGGCAGAGGAAGCCATCCGCAGCCTGATGCGCCAACGCCATCGTGTAGCGGCGAATGAACCCGATAGTGTTTCGATCCGGAATCTTTCTGACATTCAGGCAACGCGTGATGCCTCTGCGCGGACCCTTTCGGCGTTATTGGCTTCGGTGGCGGCGGTTTCGCTGCTGGTGGGCGGCATTGGCGTGATGAACATCATGCTGGTCAGTGTCACGGAACGCACGCGTGAGATTGGCTTGCGCCTGGCGATTGGTGCGCGGCGCCGCGATGTATTGGCGCAGTTTCTGCTGGAAGCGGTGGTTTTGGCGCTGCTCGGCGGGGCTGCTGGGGTGGCGGCGGGCATTGCGCTGTCGCATCTATTGGCGGATGTCGCGGGCTGGCCCGTGCTGGTCCGGGCGGATGCCGTCTTGATTGCCGTGGCGGTTTCAGCACTGACTGGGCTGTTTTTCGGCTTCTGGCCCGCGCGCCGGGCCGCGCATTTGGACCCCATTACGGCCCTGCGGCACGAATAACCCCCTTCCTTCCCAGGCGTCTGCGCGGCAGGATGGCCGCAGAGCATGAAGGGAATAGCCATGTCCAAGGTCATTATCAGCTGCGCCGTCACCGGGGCGATCCATACGCCTTCCATGTCGGATTACCTGCCGATCACGCCGAAGGAAATCGCCGAACAATCCATCGCGGCGGCGGAAGCGGGGGCTTCCATCATCCATTTGCATGCGCGCGATCCGCAGAATGGCCAGCCGACGCCTGATCCGGCGGTGTTCATGCAATTCCTGCCCGTGATCAAGCAATCCACCGATGCGGTCATCAATATCACGACCGGTGGTGGGCTTGGCATGTCCTTGGATGAACGCCTGGCCGCGCCGCTTCTGGCCAAGCCGGAAATGTGCAGCCTGAATATGGGTTCCATGAATTTCAACATCGCGCCATCCGCGGCGCGCGTGAAGAAATTCAAATATGATTGGGAAAAGCCTTATCTGGAAGGCACAACCAATTTCATCTTCCGCAATACCTTCCAGGATATCGAACAGGTTGTGGAACGGCTCGGCAAGGCGCATGGCACGCGCTTTGAATTCGAATGCTATGATGTCGGCCATTTGTATAATCTGGCGCATATGCTGGATCGGAAATTGGTGGAACCGCCGCTGTTCACGCAGACTATTTTTGGCATCCTGGGCGGTATTGGTGCGGAACCGCGCAATCTGCTGTTCATGAAAGAAACGGCGGACCGCCTATTCGGCAAGGATTATGTCTGGTCCGTGCTGGCGGCGGGGCGCAATCAGATGCCCTTCACCACCATGGCAGGGATGCTGGGTGGCAATGTCCGTGTCGGGTTGGAAGATAGCCTCTGGCTCGGCAAGGGCGTGCAGGCGAAATCCAATGCCGAACAGGTCGCCAAGATCCGGCGCATTTTGGAAGAACTCAGCCTGGAAATCGCAACCCCGGCGGAAGCGCGGGAAATCCTGAAGCTGAAGGGCGGCGATCTGGTCGGCTTCTGAGTTCCTGTCAATAAAACCAAAGGGGGGCCGCGCCATGGCCGAAAAATATACCGTCGCTGATCTGGTGGCGGAATTCCTGCCGCAGGTTGGTGTTTCCACCGTCTTCGGCATCGTGTCCGTGCATAACATCCCAATGCTGGATGCGATCGGCCAGCGCAATCGTCTGCGTTATGTCAAGGCGCGCGGTGAAATGGGCGGCGCGCATATGGCCGATGCCTATGCGCGCGTGACCGGCCATTTGGGCGTGATCTTCACCAGCACCGGCCCCGGCATGGCCAATGCCATTCCGGGTCTGGTGGAAGCGCGTTTTGCCGGCAGCCCCGTGCTGCATATCACGGGGCAGACCGCCACGCGCTTCATCGACCGTGATGTGGGCAC
>JBDKIR010000470.1:0-3859 GCA_039797035.1 Pseudomonadota bacterium
CTGCCGCAAATGCTGGGCACGCGCGAAAGGCCGCGGTCAGAGGGCCAGCGCATCACCCCGCTCAGCCGCTGGGGGCTGAAGGCCATGTCCATCGGGTTCCTGGTTGAGGAAGAAACCCCCATGATCTGGCGCGGCCCGATGGTGATGGGCGCGCTTGAGCAAATGATGGGGCAAGTCGCCTGGGGCCCCTTGGATGTGATGATTGTGGACATGCCCCCTGGCACGGGTGACGCGCAGCTGACCATGTCTCAGCGCGTGCCTTTGGCGGGGGCGGTGATTGTCTCCACACCGCAGGACGTGGCGCTTTTGGATGCCCGGCGCGGCGTGCGCATGTTCGAGAAGGTCAATGTCCCGGTACTGGGCCTGATCGAGAATATGTCCTTCTTCTGCTGCCCCAATTGCAACCATCGGTCCGATATCTTCAGCCATGGCGGCGCGCGGCGGGAGGCGGATCGGCTCGGCGTTGAATTCTTGGGCGAATTGCCGCTGAAGTTGGAAATCCGCGAATTGGCCGATGCCGGCACACCGATTGTGGTGGCGCGGCCGGATTCGGAAGAAGCGCAATCCTATCGCCGCATTGCGCGGCGCGTCTGGGAAAAGGCCAGCGCCAAGGCAGAGGCAGCGCCGAAGATCGTGATGGAATGAAGCTGGCTAGAGCGTGTTGCGCTCACATGGCTTCACGCAACCCGCTCTAGTTCGTTGTTTTTCGAGCATCTTCGCCCGTTCAGATGATTCCATCTGAACGTGATCTGCTCTAGCCTTTCCCCAGCCTGCCTTTGACACCATCCTGGCGCGCGATCTGGCGCCCTAGCGGAGTGAGACATATGACGACCGAAATCGAATGGATGAAAATGACCTCGGAAGAACTCAATGCCCGCGCTGCGGCGGGGGCTTTGGTGATCATTCCGGTGGCATCCCTGGAACAACACGGACCGGCGCTGGCGACGGGCGTTGATATCATTTGCGCCACGGGTGTCGCGCATCGTGTCGCGCGGCGCATGATCGAAGCAGGCGAAAAAGTGGTGGTCACACCCTGTGTCTGGACCGGTTTGGCCGAACATCACGTGCCTTTTGGTGGCACCGTCACGCTGGATTACGCGGCCTTTGGTGGCGTGTTGCGGGGCATTGTGCGTTCAGCGGCCCGCGCCGGCTTCAAGCGCGCCATGCTGCTGAATGGCCATGGTGGCAATGCGGAAGCGGTGGCGGTCGCCGCCGTGGATGCGCAGGCCGAAAGCGGTATTCCGGTTGCCGCCGCGACCTATTGGCATATGGCGGGCGATGCTTTCGCGCCCATTCTGGAACGCCAATCCAATGTGCTGCATGCCTGCGAAGCAGAGGCTTCCATGGTCATGACCCTTATGCCCGAAGCGGTCCGCCCTGCGCGCCTCGCCGAACAGCATGGCCCGCATAGCACGCGGGTGGAGGGCCAACCGCCCGCTTTGGCGCGTCGGCGGTCCTTCAAGGAACTCAGCGCCAATGGCGTGATCGGGGATGCCCGCACCGCGAGCCCTGCGAAAGGCGAAGCGCTTTTGGATGCGGCGGCGGAACGCATTGCGCGGGATTTGGCCAATCCGAAGCTCTGGGGCTGAGCTTCGCGGGCGGCTGGACGAGACCGTGTTGCGTTCACATGGGTTCACGCAATCCGCTCTGCGTCATTGTGTTTCGAGCATCTTCACAGGTTCAGATAATGCTATCTGAACGTGATCTGCTCTAGGTCTCAGCAAAGGGCAGGTCGATCCAGGCGAGCGCCCCGCCCTTGCCCGCGCCAGTATCAAGAAATATCGCCCTGCCCCCGCGCGCGCCCCGGATTTCGAGCGGCCGGCCATCGGTCGAACGGTTATCATGCCCGACATAGGCCGTGATGCCTTCCGGGATGCGTGCCACCCAGCGCGTGGCGCGCTGCGGATAGCCATCCGCGCCGCGCTGGCCGGTAACCTCACCGTAAAGGGCGCGGGAAAGGGCGCCATCGGGCCGCCGCGTGCCGGCATCTTCCGGTGGTGCGCGGTGCAGCATGGCATCGTGATAGGCCGCGTGAATGAACATGGCCTGGCCCAGGCGCAGCCATGCCGGCGCGCGGGCAATCTCGGCAATCGCGCGCGCCGCCAAGGCTTCGCCATCCGGGGCAGTTTTCAATTGTTCCAGGGTGCGGCCCAGCCCCTCGGGCGCAATGAATAGCCGCCTGGGGTCTTCGCCAATCAGGGCGCGGCGTAATTTATGTTCGTGGTTGCCCAGCAGGAAAAGCCCGCGCCTGCTATCCAGCAAATGGAAGGCACGGCGCAGCACGCCTGGGCTATCCGGCCCGTAATCCACCAAATCGCCCAATTGAATGATGAAAAGCCCAAGCGCTTCCGCCCCGGCGATGGCGGCTTCAAAGGCATTGGCTTCGCCATGCACATCACCCACGACACGCAGCCCCTTGAAGCCGGCACTGCGCAGAAATTCGGCCGAAATCATGCGCTGCGCAGCGCCGCGAAAGCTGCCAGCGCCCGTGCCCGGCCGGCGGCTAGGTCAATCACCGGCTTGGGGTAGCTCTGCCCAAGCGCAACGCCGGCGCCACGCAGAATCATCTCTGGTGCCTCAAACGGCTTATGGATGAAGCGCGCGGGCAGCTTGGCCAATTCCGGGCACCAGCTGCGGATATAGGCACCTTCGGGGTCGAATTTCTCGCCCTGCAGCACCGGGTTGAAAATACGGAAATACGGCGCGGCATCTGCCCCGCAGCCTGCAACCCATTGCCAGGACGCGCTATTGGCCGCGAGGTCCGCATCCACCAGCGTATCCCAGAACCAGGCCTCACCCGCCTGCCAGGGTTGCAGCAAATGTTTCACGAGAAACGAAGCCGTGATCATGCGCACCCGGTTATGCATCCAGCCGGTCTGCCAAAGCTGGCGCATGCCGGCATCCACAATGGGGTAGCCGGTCTGCCCGCGCTGCCAGGCGCGCAGCAGCGCCGCATCCGGCACCCAAGGGAAGGTGGCGAATTCGGCGCGCAACGGCGCTTCCGGCATTTCCGGGCGGTGCCAGAGCAGATGATGCGAAAATTCGCGCCACAGCACTTCCTTGAGGAAGGTCTCGAGCCCCGCGCCCCCCTGCGGCGCCGCTGCCCGCGCCGCGGCCCAGACCTGGCGGGGGGAGATTTCGCCGAAATGCAAATGGGGCGAGAGGCCAGAGGTGCCCCCCTTGGCGGCCGGTTCATTGCGCCGATCCGCATAGGCATTCACGCCTGAGGCCAAGAAATCGGCTAGTCGCCGCGCCGCCCCGGCTTCCCCGGGCTGCCAGACAGCGCCAAACCCCGCCGCCCAATCGGGCTCGGGCGGGCGCGGCAGCAGGCCAAGGGCAGGGATATCCAGGCCTGCCGCGGTGCCAGCCGCCAGATGCAGCCGCGCGGGCGCCGGGATGGGCGGTGGCGGATCACCAAAGCCGAACAGCGTGCGGGAGAAAGGGGTATAAACCGCATAGGGCTTGCCCGCCCCGGTGCGCACCAGATGCGGTTCATGCAGCAGGGCCGAGCGATGCAACACCAGCTTCCGCCCGGCCCCTTGCAGCGCTTCGGCCAGTTTGGCATCGCGCGCCCGCGCCCAGGGTTCACTCAGCCGCCCGGCATGGATTTCATCGGCGCCGATTTCAGCCGCAAGCTTCGGCAGCAGCGCCAAGGCGTCACCCCGCAGCACCAAAAGCGGCGCGCCAAGCGCTTTCAGGTCACGCGCCAGCGCTAAAAGACTGTGATGGAGCCACCAACGCGATGCGCCACCCTCCGCCCAGGCGCCGGCGGCGGCCGGGTCCAGGATGAAAACCGGCAGGATGGGCCGATCGGCCACGGCATGCAGCGCCGGGTTATCGGCAAGGCGCAAATCCTGGC
>JBDKIR010000471.1:0-2523 GCA_039797035.1 Pseudomonadota bacterium
GCCAATTAGAAGAAAAAATTTCTAACCAAACTCGGAATTTCCGCTATGACGCTGCGCCGTGACCTTCTGCTCCGTTCTGCCCTGCTGGCCGTCCCGGCCTTGCTCACCGCCGCACCAAGCTCGGCCGATGCCCTTTGGGCCCCGGATCGGTCGCTGCGCATCATCGTGCCGGTGGCCCCGGGCGGCAGCCTGGATATTCTGGGCCGCCTGCTGGCGCGGCATTTGACCGAGGCTTTGGGCCAGAACGTGCTGGCCGATAACAGGCCGGGCGCGGGCAGCAATATCGCCTTTGAGCTTGTCGCCCGCGCCGCGCCGGATGGGCTGACCCTGCTGGTGGGTTCAGACCCGCTGACCATCAACCCCGCGCTTTACCCGCGCGTTGGTTTTGATCCGGTGCGCGATTTCAGCCCGGTGATTGAAGCCGTGCGCGCCCCGCAAGTGCTGGTGGTGCATCCTTCTGCCCCGGTGCGCGATGTGGCCGGGTTCATTGCCTGGGCGCGCGCGGCGGAAGGCAAGCTTACCATCGCTTCCCAGGGCAATGGTTCCATTGGCCATCTGGCGGGGGCTTTGTTCGCCAAGGAAGCCGGGTTTGATTTCACCCATGTGCCCTATCGCGGCGGTGGGCCTGCCGTGGTTGATCTGGTGGCGGGGCATATCCAGGCGCTTTTCGTCACCTTGCCCGCAGCCATTGAACATATTCGCGCTGGGCGCCTGCGCGCGCTCGCGGTTACCAGCGGCGGGCGTAACAAGGCCCTGCCCGATGTGCCGAGCGTGGACGAAGCCGCTTTCCCTGGCTTTGAGGTGATTACCTGGCAGGGGATTTTGGCCCCGGCGCAGACCCCGCCGGCGGCGGTGCGCCGCCTGGCCGCGGCGCTGGACGCTATTCTGGCCAAAGCCGACATCGCGGAACAACTCACCGCGCAGGGCTTTGAAGTGACACGCCGTGGCCCGGCGCAATTCGCCAGCCTTATTCAGGCTGAAGCGCGGCGCTGGCCCGATTTGGTTCGCCGCACCGGCGCGCAGCCCGATTGAATTCATAACCCTTGCCCGACCTTTGTAGGAGACGTTTCATGCCCGATACCCTGACCCCGATCGATTGGCGCAACCATGGCATCAAGCATGTCGCTGCCAGTGCCAAAAGCGGTGATACCCCTGAAACCCTCGGCATGAATCGCGAAGTCGCGATCAGCGGCGCGCGCAGCGGATCCGTCGCGCTTTGGGCCGGCACCAACCGCATTGAGCCGAATTCCCGCACGGGCGCGCATCATCATGGCCCGCTTGAAAGCGTGATCTACATCATCAGCGGCACGGCCCATATGCGCTGGGGCAATCAGCTTGAATTCATTACCGAAGCGCGCGCGGGCGATTTCTTCCTGGTGCCGCCCTATGTCCCGCATCAGGAAATCAATGCGTCATCGACCGAGGTGCTGCATTGCGCGCTGGTGCGGTCCGGGACGGAAGAAGTTGTCGTCAACCTGCCCGATCTGGTGGCGGTGGACGAACCGGAATGGATCCGGCAAGGCTGAAGTACCTGAAGGCGGCGTTATTCTAGAGCGTGTTGCGTTCACATGGCTGCACGCAACCCGCTCCAGGTCGTTGGTTTTCGAGCATCTTCACCTGTTCAGATGATCCCATCTGAACGTGATCTGCTCTAGCGCCGCCGCTGCACCGCTTCCCGTGCGAGCGCCATGACCGCGGCGCGTGCAATGGCCTGATCCGGCATGCCGGTGGTCTTGGTCTGGCGTTCTGCCTCAAGCAGGGCGGTGCCGCTTTGCGCCAAGGCTTCCACCGGCCAGATGCGGAGCGCCTTTTCGAAGGCGGGCCGGCTTTTGAAGAACACGGGCGGGCGAAGGCTCGCCACGGCTTCAGTGGCATTGGCGCCTTTTTGCAACGCGAGTGCGGCCAGATGCAGGCGCTGCACATGCCTGAGCGCGGCCCGCACCACCTGCACCGCAGCCGCCCCTTCGGCAAAGGCCTGATCAAGGGCGCGATCCGCCAAGGCCGCATCGCCCGCAGTGGCCGCGAGCAGCGCCTGGTCAAGATCAAGCGTTGAACCCTCCGCGATGCAGGCGATGGCGTCATCTTCCGTCACGCGTTTGGCAGCGCCGACGTAAAGCACCAGCTTTTCCACTTCACGGCGCATTTGCAGGCGGTTTTCGCCAAGCCGCCCCGCCATCCAGGACAGCGCGGCGGGTTCGGCCGTAACGCCTGCTTCCTTCAGCAGCCGGGCCAGGCTTGCTTCCAATTCGGCGCCGCGCTCTGCGTAGCAGGCAATGACCGCAGCCGCGTCATTGGCGCGTTCCAGGGCGGCACGCAGCCCCTTATTGCCGGCAAGTTCTCCCGCTTCCAGCAGTACCACGCCCGGTCCAGGCGCGTTGTGCGGTGCTTTTGCCGCATTGGCCAGCCCATCTGTGGCATCACGCACACGCACCAGGCGACGCGCACCGGTCAGCGCGGGCTGTGCTGCCTCGCCGGCCAGCAGCCCCACATCCTTGCTGGCAAGATCGCGCGGGATATCGAGCA